>SYKL01000307.1 GCA_005797785.1 Pseudomonadota bacterium
CATCCTTGATCCCACCAGGCCATCAACCCCCCAGAATCCGGATAACATGGCTCTATGTGGGTTCCTATTCGATCGTTTGGGTTTGCTCTTTGGGCTTGGTTGGCCAGCGCGGAGAGCTTTGATCGCGTGGTGGTGGTGATCGATGGATCGGTGGTCACCGCGTCAGATGTAGCGCTTGAAACCGAGTTGTTGCTGCTGGATCCTTCGCCGTACTGGAGCCAGGAACGGCCACCTCTCGATCGGGTGGTCGATACGCTCCTGCTTCGTGGTGCGGCGGGCGATGTGGCGGTGTATCAGCCCGATGAAGCTTTGGTTTCGACGCGATTTGAACAGCTTCGCACGAGAGTACCCGCTGACCAGTGGAAAACCTGGCTTGAAACAGTAGGTCAAGACGAGGAGTCGTTGCGGGCGGTGCTGCGTCGGCGTCTGATCGTGGAGCGGTTCTTGGTTCGAAACACCACGACATCGGTAGAAAGCCGAGAATGGTCGGATGAATGCAGGGCGTTGGTGGAGCGGCTTCGGGCTGCTTCGCGGATTCGGGTGGTACCTCCGGTACCGAGGGAAGAATGAGCGTTCGTTCTACAACGTCGGCGGATGTTGCTGCCATCGCTGCACTGGAGCCGAGTTGGACGGCACCGGAGTTGGCCTCAACCCTGGCGTCAAAGGGGGCAGTGTCATGGGTGTACGCCGAAGACTGTGTGTTGGGACATGTCATCAGCAGCCGCGCCGACGACACCGGGGAGATTGTGCTCATCTCCGTCAATCCCGAGTATCGAAGGCGTGGTTTAGGGGGAATCCTACTCCGCACCGTGCATGCCCATTGGCTAGCGCATGAGGTGGTCGAAGGTTGGCTGGAGGTTCGTGCCGATAATACCGCGGCGATCGCGCTCTATCAGCAAAATGGCTGGTCGACGTTCGGGGTTAGGCGTCGATATTACCGCGACGGCACCGATGCTTTGCGCATGCGCTGGCGCGCCGGTGGAACCTGAACTCAGCGCGGGCGAAAACGAACCGTCTTGGTGATCGGAAGATCCTCTTTGATCGGCTGAAACGGCCATTGCGCAACTTTCTTGAGCATGCAGGCTTCGAGTTCCGGATCGGAGGTATCTTGAGCTTCGGCCTGTGCTTCCACGACCTTGCCCGCTGTTGTGACTTTGAACGTCAACAGCCATGCGCCTTGGAGCGTTTCGTCGGCCTTGAGCCGCTGGTCGTAGCAGGAACGTAGTTTCGGAAGTTCACTTCCTACGACTTGTTTTACCATTTCTACGATAGCGTTGTCGTCGGTGAGCGTGACACCCTGGTGTTCGCGGCGCTGTACGTCGATCGCAGCGTCCACGATGGCACCCGGACCGGAACCCGAAGAGCCATAGTTAACGCTTGTTTTCATGTCTCCCATGTCGCCTGGATTGCGGTCGCCGGGTCCCGTGCCGCGGGTGCCCTCGATGCCGCCGTTCTCGGGAGCGGTCGGATTCTGGCCTGCACCCGAGAAATCCACGGCGGTGGTTTTATGGCCGGTGAGATCGGACAGGCGCGTGCCAGGGTCGGCCTTCGGTCGTGGGCCTCCCTTTACCGACGGTTGCACCTCGTTTGGTGCGGCCGTGGGCTCCACATAGGCGACCATTTCGCCGACATCCCCAAGATTGAAGGCGGCATCATCTAGGTTTAAGCCCTTTTTCTCGACGCCAGGTTGTAGGAGAATGTACGCCGCGATGCCCACAGGGGTCAGCAACAACAGACCCAGCACCGCGAAAGGACCCTTTCGACTGCCCAATACCTGAGCTTTTTGAGCCTTTTCTTGTGCTTTGCGCTTCTCTTCTCCGGGATCGGTGGGGGCTTCTTCGCCCGGAATTTCTCCGAAACAATGAGGGCATTGACCGCCGAACGCGACAATGTCGCTGTCGACCGCACGGCCGCAGAAAGGACAGGAACTGGTCTCGGCCGCGTTGCTCATGGTCGTCCAGACGATGCTTGGACTATACAATGCGTCCGCGGTTCCATGGAAAGTGATCCAAACAATCCGGTTTGCACGCCAGATCCATTGTGCGGAAATAATGAGCCGGGATTCAGCGAGGCGCGCTCAACGAATCTCATAGGACCGCGTGGTGGGCCGATCGGAGTCATAAACGCAGGCTTTCCAGTCGGGTTTGCCGCCCGACTCCACGCGAAGCCCGCCAAAACAATAGCGCCAGCGGCCGTCGAGATTGTCGTATTGGGCGAGGGCGTCCTCTACGGGAAAGTCGGCGTCAAACGTTGTGGGAACGGTCGTGCCTGTACGATAACAGCGCATCTCGACGCGCTTTCCCTTGGGTATGCTGGAGTGTAAGCGCACTTTTTCGGCCTTTAAAGCGGTGTGTAGTTCGTCCCACGGAATGCGTTTGCACTCGCCCGCAAAGTGGATTTCTTTTTCAGTGTCGCCGATGGCGAGCATTTGAACGGTTGGACCAGGTTCTCCGTCGGGTGGAACCAGGCCATAGAGGGTGTCCAGCGTGGTGACCAACACATTGCACCAGGCGTGAAAAAATGCGCCGGCCATGACCTGGCCGGTTCTTGCCCGCAACCATCCGAAGACGAGACTGGGGAAAATAATGGCGAAATGCCACCATTGAAAAGACACAATCGAGTGTCCAAACGCAAAAATGACGCAGGACAGCAACCAGCCCCATCCGAGTTCAACGCCAAAAATGCGCCATTTGGGTCCGAACGCCTCTTCTAGACGGCTTTGGACATAGCCCCGGTAGAAAAACTCCTCGGGAATGGCGACATAGAAAAGGTGGAAGCCGATTAATTTCAGCATGCTGTCGGGCCAAATCCCTTGATAACTGGCCGTGCGTTTCGGGAGGTCACCCAGAAATGTCTGTGACAACCAGGGGAATAGCTCCGTTTGATAGAGGTGGTACCCCACCACCCAAGGGATCACCATGGCTCCAATGAAGAGCGCATTCCAACGGAGGGCCGTTCGCCAAGCAGGATCGCGAATTGGCGGTAAAGCCAGTGGATAAGCCTCACTGTCGAGGCCACGCCACCGGAGCACGTACACCGGGGCATACATGAACAGAATCGGAACCGCCGCGAGCACGATCTCGTGAACCCCGGTCAAACGCTGGCCATCGACAACCAGGCGAATCAACAAGAGTGTGACGAGCCACGCGACCACGACCTCCAAAACTACCTTTCGGGTCCGGTTTGACGTGTCGTTTGGGTTACCCATCCGTGGTCTGCAGCAAGAAGGGCCCGAGTAGGAGGTTTGGAAGATCCGCTCGGCGCCAGGTTTTTAGGGCGTCGCCGGGCACGGAGACAGCGGGGTCGTCCCCGTCGGCGAGCGGAAAGCAGGCCAAAGCCGCACAACCGGTGCGTCGGTGAAGGGCGGACAGCAGGGCGTGCAACCTCGGATCGGCCTCGGGGTCAACGCGTAGTAAATGCGCTTGACCATCTGCGAGCACGATCCCGGGGTAGCGCGCCCCGAATTTGTCATCCACCCGAACGGCGACCGCGCCGGTCGCCAGAGCATCGGACAGCTTGTCCATCTGGTGGACGACACCATCGTTCGGCGTCGGAAGCCATAAGCCGACGGGCTCCTCGTGGGCGGGCCGGTGAAGCAGGTTTCGAAGGTGTTCCACCGCCGCAGGGTCATCTGCTCGGACCAACGCCGAACGTGCACCGGAACCACAGCGCGTGATCCCAGCTCGGCCCCGAAAGCGCGCGACGGGCTTGCCTGTCGCAAGGATACCGGCGAGCGCCTCCGCCTCATCGGCAGGTTTTACACCTTGAACGTTGGATACCGCAAGAGCGCGCTCGTGTTGTCGTTCGTGGTATTGACGCCCGTACAAGGTTGTCTTCAAGAGCCGCGGGGCAAGGCCACTTCCGGCAGCGGCGGCACCGATTGGCAATAGGCCGTTTCCGGGGGTGGGGGGGACCCAGACGCTCTTTACCTCGTCAAGATCTGCTATAGAACCGCATAATCGTGGATTGTCGAAAACGGATCCGACCACTGCGATGTCGCCGATCTGATTTGCCCGGACGTGAAACCGGATCACGGATTGAACCGCGCGAATCAGGTTCGTCAGGACGGACGATGCGGCAGTCGCAACATCCATTTCCGCCAGCGCTCGATAGACGGGGGCCGTGCGTGCCTGCGGCAAGGGGTAGCCGCGCCAGGAAAGTCGAGGACCCTCCGCGTGAAGTTCGTGCGATAGCAATTCCAGAAGGCGAATGTCCGGCGTGCCCTTGGCGGCGACCGCCCACATGTGCTGTTCCTGAAGCACGGGATCAAAGCCCATGGCCGTTGCGCAACGCTGAAGATGGACGTGTAAGGCTGAGAAACCTCGCTGCCCAAACACGCGGTCCATCTGCCCATCGGTGCCCCGGTGCACTGCGAAGGCTGCGCCGTCACCCAGGGGATGTAAGCTGAAAACGAGCAAATCATCGCGTTCTTGGGTGCGATATGCGCCCTCCGCCAGCGCGCGATGGGTGTCCATTGCATGTACGCGTTGTGGATTAAATCCCTTTCCTTTCAGGATATTTTCGATCCACTCTGCTGCGCGGTCCGCTTCAAAGGCGCCCAGACCGGACTGTCGCAGCAGCGCCTGGACAAATACGCCCGCGTCGATCGCAGGAGAGAAGGCATCTTTGACGAGGCGCTTGAGGTTTGGGTGCTTTCGCAGGAAAAACGAGGGGGTGAATTGTCCTGCAACAACAACCTGATCCACGTGGCGTGCTCGAAGTCCAGCTTCCTCAAGGATTTCCTCGATTGCC
>SYKL01000308.1 GCA_005797785.1 Pseudomonadota bacterium
AAAGGTGCGTTGATCGCGGTGGAAGGCACGGTCGTGTACGAAAAGTGGAAGGACGCGGAAGGGAAACGTAACAGCGCGACTCGGATCCTCGCCGATCGTATTTCGCTGCTCCACCAAAAAGACGCTCCGGTGGTCGATCCGGAAGAGCACGAGCTTCCGGATGAGGCGATCGAGCCGCTACGGCCAGCGGAGTTTGAGGCGGCGGAGGCGAAATAGGGGCGAACCGGCGCGCTCAAACGAACATTGGTTTGGGCGCGCCCTTTTGTGACCATGGTCAACCGATGCACCACGGAACACCGCAACGGTCTGCAACAAACGATTTGGTAGAGTTTGGGTATCTACGCCTCACCCAATGAGAGGGCGGTCCCATGCGATTTGCGGCGATGTCGGTGTTTGCGTCCCAATTGGCGACGGCGGTGATGGCGCAAGATTGCGGGGGAGGCGGAGGTTCGGATTCCGAGGAGTCGCCGGCCCTGGGCGAGTGGGTGACGGACGACGGCCGTGAGCTCGTCCTTTACGACACCGCGTTCGATTTCTACAATGTGGGCCCGGAGGCTCGCTACGATGTGTTTGGCGAGCCCGAGTACTTTCCGTCGGGCCTGATTCGGCTCCCCTCCCAGATCGTGTTTGAAGGCAACGAAGAGGTGTATCCGGCGGTGGTCGACGCTTATTTCGATTGTTGGTACGACGACCAGTTCGTTGACGAACTCGATTGCCAAGGCACCAGCTGGGGGAGTTACCATTTCGTGCGCGTGGATACCTACTGACGTTTGTCAGCGAGAGGTTCCGGTGAAGTCCTGCGATGGCAAGCACAGAAACTGTAGTACCAGTTGCAACACCGCCTGACTTTCGACCTCCTCGGGGACAGTGCCTCCGATCGCGTGCCTCAACGCATGGCCTTCCAAGCCGTCGATGGCGAACCGCGCGAGAACGGATGCGGAGCCCGCGCGAACGGTGCCGTCGGCTTGGCCTCTTTCGATCGCCCGAACCAGTAGATCTTGGAGGATCCGGCGAACCTCCTGATGTAACGCTCGCCCGTGTTCGTCGGAGAGCAGCTCCAACAGTACCGGGCCCAGGCTCGCCCAACGGCAGAGATCGCTAAGTGCCAACGCCAATAATCCTTCGACGGCGTTGGGAACGTCGGTGGCGTCGGCGACCGCCGAACAGCGGACATCGCAGGCCATGGCGTCGGCGATCAGCGCTTCCAAGAGGACTTCGCGCGACGCAAAATAGTGGTAGATGCTGCTTTTGGAGATCCCCGCTTGGGCGGCGACCTGCTGCAGGTTGGTGCCGCGGATGCCTTGCTGGCGGGTAGCCAAAAGCGCCGCTTGGAGAATCTCTTTTCGTTTGGCGTCGGCATCAACGATTTTTGGCACATTACACCTGGACGGCAACCGCCGGCGACCGACGGGTGAGGGCGCACACAAACAGTGATCCCTCGATAATTCCCATCGCGATGCCCGCACCCAGCGATAACACGGCCTGGATATACAGCAGACCCCCGGGAGCGACCGGTGTAAACCCGGTGTTGGACGACGTATACCAGAAGGTCGCGCCGATGACCCCCATCATGAACATGCCGAACATGTGGATGAGCTGCTCCGATGAGGGCACCCCACCGAGGGTGTCGCGGGAGGTTCGTTCTAAATAGGCGTCGGCAAGGTTGTTCACGAGATCGAAGGCGAACAAGAATAGGATCGCGTTTCGCGCAAAGCCGGAACCATCGGAGAACAAAAGAAGGCTGACGATGCCGATGATCGAGGCCGTTCGCAGCAGGTGGGTGATCTCCTCCGCCACACTTTCCGTTCGCCCATACAACCGGAACTTGAACATGTGAAAGTACAACACATCAAAAGCGCCTACAAAGCTCGTCATGAGAATGAGATTCATCACCGTTTCCATGCTCACCTCGTTTTCGTCGACTGCGTCGACAATAAAACGCGAAACGGAGGGGCTGTCTACACGGATCTTGGAACGCCGCGAAAGTTGTTCGCGGTGGAGCCTTCCGTGGTGATAGACATAGGAGAGGGGTTCTCGGAGGCCGATTGCGACGATTCCTGGTCGTGGAAGGCCTGATGGGCGCCGGAAAGACCACCCTGTGCCGGTTGATCGCCGAGTCTTGGGGGGCTGGGCTCGTCTTGGAGCCGTCCGAGGATAATCCGTTTTTGGAGCCGTTTTACAACGATCCAAAGCGGTTCGCGTTTCCAGTGCAGATGTTCTACCTGATCAATCGCTGGCGCCAGCAGGACGGCATCCGTCAGGCGGACCTGTTCCAAGAACTGGTGGTGTCGGACTACCTCTTTGAAAAAGATAGGTTGTTCGCCGAACAGACGCTGGAGGCGATGGAGCTCTCCCTCTACGATCGTTTTGCGGGAGCGCTGGGCGAATCCGCACCAAAGCCGGACTTGATCCTCTATTTGGACATCCCAACCGAAGTGCTGCTGCAGCGTATTTCCAGGCGGGCGCGACCAGGGGAGTCGGCGATCTCCGCCGAATACATCGACGATCTGCGGGCCCGGTATGAGCGGCTGTGGGCGCGGTACACGGATGCGCCGGTGTTGCGCCTGGACAACCGGACGTTGAACTACGCGGACGATGAGGAAGCGCGTGAGCGGATTTTGACGATCGTTCGCGGAGCCTTGTTTGGCGGGGCGATGGTGGGGCGCCGGGCGGAAGCGCATGGCCAACCCACCTTGTTCGGCGCATAGACGGCGGACGGGAGCGTCCGTTCGCCGGGCTGGCGGCCGCGCAAACCCCATTGTATGCTGTAGGCATCGATCTTTTTGAGTGCAATTCCGGCATTCGCGGCGATGCTGGACCCATCGCGACCCCTGGATCCATCGGACCGGGAGGTTTCGCCGAGTCTTTCGGAGCGGAGGGCAGACTGGCCGTGGCCTGCGGGCCTTGAGGGCGTCATGTCCCGAATCAGCGTCTTGGACCTTCAGAAAAAGAAGGCCGATAACCAGAAAATCGTGATGGTCACCGCATACGACTTCACCCTCGCCCGGCTGATGGACATGGCCGGGGTCGACATGGTGCTTGTGGGCGACTCCCTGGGAATGGTGGTTCAAGGCCAATCCGACACGCTGTCGGTGACCATGGACGAGATGGTGTACCACACGCGTTGTGTACACCGCGCGCTTCAACATGCCCATTTGACCGCAGACATGCCGTTCATGTCGTACCAGCTGTCCCCCGAGCAGGCGTTGGCGTCGGCGGGCCGGTTTATGAAGGAATCGGGCGCCCAATCGGTCAAATTGGAGGGCGGCGAGCGTTCTGCGCCAGCGATCGCGCGGTTGGTGGAGGCAGGGATCCCGGTGGTTGGCCACGTGGGCCTCACCCCCCAATCGGTGCACACCATGGGTGGATTCAAGGTTCAAGGGCGCGATACGGCAGGTGCCGATCGGGTGGTTCGCGATGCGCTGGCGGTCGCCGAAGCGGGCGCTTTCTGCGTGGTTCTCGAAGGCGTGCCGATGGATGTTGCGGCGGAGGTCACCGCTCGAATCCCTGTTCCCACGATCGGAATTGGGGCAGGGCCGAGCTGCGATGGTCAAGTGCTTGTCGGTACCGACTTGCTGGGGATGAACCTCTCGTTCCAGCCGAAATTTGTAAAGCGGTACGCCAAGCTGGAAGAGACCATCGTGAACGCGGTTCACGCCTATGCCGATGAAGTGCGGGTCGGAGCCTTCCCCGAGGAAGAGCACAGCTTCACCCGGAAAACGCCGCGGACGGTGGGGAAGATCTACTGATGGACACCCTGTTGTCGGCGGAGGCGATGTCCGGGCGGGCCGCGGCCTGGAAACGCGAAGGGCTTACCATCGGCTTTGTGCCCACGATGGGATTCCTGCACCGCGGCCATGTTTCGTTGATGGAGGCATTGCGGCCGCGGGTGGATCGGCTGGTAGTGTCGATCTACGTCAACCCGCTTCAGTTCGGTCCAAAGGAGGATTTGGGGCGCTATCCTCGGGATCCGGAGGGCGATAGCCAGAAGTGTGCGGCGGTCGGGGTGGATGCGTTGTTCATGCCGGAAAACCTATATCCGTCGGGCTTTTCTACCTCGGTGGAGGTCAGCGGTTTGACCGAGCGCTTGTGTGGGGCGTTTCGTCCGGGGCATTTTGAGGGGGTAGCCACCGTCTGCACCCGATTGTTTGGGTTGACCCGTGCGGATGTCGCGATCCTCGGCGAAAAGGACTACCAGCAATTGCAGGTGGTTCGCCGGTTGGTGCGGGATTTGGCGCTTCCGGTGGAGATTGTGGGCGGCGAATTGATTCGGGACGAAGACGGGTTGGCGCTCTCGTCGCGAAATGTTTATCTGTCCCCGGACGAACGAAAACGTGCGTTGACCTTGTCGAAAGCGATGCGGGCCATGGCGAGCGGGGGAGGGGATGTGGAGGCGCGGCTCGCCCTCGGGCGTTCGATCCTCGACGTCGACAAATTGGACTACCTGGAGATTGTCGACCCGGATACGCTCCAACCAGCGACCGATCTCTCCAAGCCGACCCGCGCGGTGATCGCCGCCTTTGTCGGAAAGACGCGGTTGTTGGACAATGTAGCCGTGGCGGCCGTATGACAAATCTGGTGGTGGTGGTCGGGCTGTTGTTGGTGGCCAATCAGATCGTGATGCGGGTCGAGCGGTTGTGGCGGTCGTCGCCGGTGTTTTTGTCGATGCAGACCTTCAATGTCGTTACCGGGATCGCGGTGTTGCTGATCCCGAT
>SYKL01000309.1 GCA_005797785.1 Pseudomonadota bacterium
GCAAGGTCGAAAAGATCGAGATCAAGCCTCAGGTTCATGAGTTCAAGTTCCTCACCACCAAACACGGCCCGAACAATGGTCCGCACAGCATCATCGTTCTCGCCGAAGGCCGCCTTGTAAACCTCGGTTGCGCCACCGGTCACCCCAGCTTGGTGATGAGCGCTTCGTTCACCAACCAGACGATCGCGCAGTTGGAACTCCACAAAAACGCCGAAGCCTATGGCGACAACCTCGTAGCCAAGCCGAACGGCAAGAAGCCCGTCGTGATCACGCTGCCGAAGAAGCTCGACGAGGAAGTGGCCCGTTTGCACCTTGCCAAGTTTGGCGTCAAGCTCACCGAGCTCCGCCCCGACCAAGCGAGCTACATCGGCGTTCCCGTGGAAGGTCCATACAAGAGCGAGCACTACCGCTACTAAGCACATTTTGAACGCATGACGATCAGCGGTCGGCCAAAAGGTCGGCCGCTTTTTTGTGAGTGGGGCACCCCCGCGCGATCTACCCCGAGGCCTTGTTGATCGACACCAGGGCCACAAAGCGGCGCCGTAAATGTTCCGTTTCCAACACGGCATAAGGTGACCAGGCGTTCCACAACGGCTCGAGCTCCGCTTCGGTGAGGCGGACCTCCTCGCCCACAAAGTCGCAAACTTCGTCGAAATCCGCCGCCGAAGCACACCCTAAACGCGCCAACAGGCGCAGGAGCGACGCACATTTCTCAAGAGGGACGTCTTGAAAATTGCCAAAACAAAGCCCGTGATGGGTGCTGATGTCTCCCCAATCGTCGCATTCTGACGTCGGTACGGCATACAGAGTTGTTCCGTCGCAGTCGTCGCACCAGGCGATCAAGACGTAGTCTGGACCGGACGGCCAAGACTCCTCTTCAAAGCGCGGTATGTCGCTTGGCGGTACGTAAAAAGTGACGTCTCCTTCGACGGCGAGCTGAAGCGTCGCCAAAAGAGAAGCCGTAAATTCCAGAGCATCGACGGCGGCTGCGGGTTGTTCACAGAGCGCCCAGTGCAATTCCCCTGCGTCGCCGATCTCCACGCCGCCTCCAATGTCCACCGACAGTTCGGTCAGAAGGGTTAAGTACTTTCTTGTCGGGCGTTCGGACGTTTGCCCACCCGCCAGAGCTTAAACCTTGCCGACGTCGATCCTTACTGCCATCAGCCTGTTTCTTTGGCAGCCCGCCCAAGCTGGCCCTCCCAAGCCCGAGCCTCCGTGCGACGGCGAGCGGTACGACACCTGTCTCAACGGCACCCTGTACACCCAGTGTTGTCCCGCAGGCTCCCGATGCCAGACTCAGGTACATACCAACTGCGGTTACGGCCGGTGCATCGCCGGTGGCGATCGCGGGCGTTGTCCCGTTCTTGAGCCCAACATCACCGCGGAACGTACCCCAGAAGCGTGCAAATACCGAAGCGGCACCTGGGAGCGGGCCTGCGTCAAAGGCCAGGTGACCATGGCCTGTTTTCCGATGCTGCCCACCAACTTCAGTGGCGCAGGCCAAAACCCCGCATTTACCGAGTGCGGCGGCGGCCGCTGCACCACTTCCGGCATTCCTGAGGCCTGCTATCCCACCCGTGAGGAAACCAAAACCTGCTCCGGCGCGTGGGAAAAGGCGTGCATCGGAGGGAAAGTGGAGGAGCGCTGCCTTCCGGCAAACGCGACGCGATATGCCACCGGCTACGTGACTTGCAGCGACGGCGGCTGTGCGATCGGCCCCACCACAGCGAGCTGCCCTTGAAACTGAAGTTCGCGGGGTCGGCATTTCAACGATCCTTCGAGGCACTGGTGCCTCGTCTCGACGCCAGTTCGCTGCAAATACCCCATCCAAATCTGCTTCCCCTCGCATGCGCGGTATGGACGCAGCGGTTCCAGACCGAGTACCGATCGATACAAGTGATGACCCGCTTCCTCGAAGAGCTGGTTGGTGCAGGGGATCCGCTGGATGTGCTTCCCAGTGCTGCCGAGGCCATCCGCGACGAAATCCGCCATGCCGCATTGGCGGCGCAGGTCGTAGAAATGCTAGGCGGTGAAACTCCCGATTTGCCCGACCCCGTCCGAGAACCGTTGGCTGCCGAATACGTCGCGCTGCCGATGGTTCAAAGGGCGCTGATCACCGCGATCTCCGTCGCTATCAACGAAACCATCTCGTTGGCGCTGATCGCCGATCTCCAACGGCGATGCACCAATCCCCCTTTGCAGACCATGCTTTCCGCGACCCTCGCCGACGAGGACGGGCACGGGGATCTGGGGTGGGTGTATGTGGCGGCATCGCTCCAGCGGTTTGACGAGGACAGCCACCCATTTTGGCGCGCCGTTGCCCAAAACGCCTATCAACCTCACCGTGACCACGCCGCAAGGGTGCTCGAACCACTCGCCGTCGAACGCCGCACGTTGGAGGAATGGCCGGAACCCGATTTGGCGATGCTCGGCCTAATTTCTGCCGAACGCGAAGCAGTGCTGTTTGAACGCACTTGGAGACAGGCCCTCCTCCCTAAACTCCAGGAATTGGGCCTGCAGTGAGGCCCATCTAGTCAACCCGCTTGACCATCCGGTTGGAAAGGCTCCCCGTCGACATACCACCAACGCCCATTCAGCCGGACAAAATTCGAGGTTTCCCCAAACGAAACTTCCCGCTCCCCGTGAAACAGGGTGGCGTAAAACGCCACCTGCCCGCGCTCGCCGTCTTCGCTCGCACGAAACACCTGCAAGCCGCGAAAATCGATCGCCGCACACCAGGCATCCAACTCCCGCTTCCACGCGACCCGATCCTCCCGCCAGTGCGGACTTTCCGGCGCGGTGGTCGCCATCACATATCCGGTGTATCCGCACGCATACGCGGACTACCGCGACCGCATCAGCGCTTCCGGGCTTGGTGCGACCTTTCCATCCAACACCGCCCCGCAACACCCCTTGAACTTTCGCCCCGAACTGCAGGTACAAGGCCCATTTCGCGACGGAGTCACAGTTCTTCGTCCAATCCCAGCTCGGGAAGCCGCCCTTCCAGCAAGCAGGCCTTGGCCGCCGCCCACAATTCCTCGCGTTCGTTAACCGTATCCACCAGCAGAGTTGCCCGTGGACGCCCCGTTTCAGGCGCCGGCACCAATTCGACGGTCGCGCCAAGCTTCGAGCACACCCCCAAACAGGAGGTTTTACTTGCCAAAATCTGCCCTTTCAGTCCTTCCTCATGGATCCGCTCTTTGAGCCAGGAGCGAAGCTCGGTGCCTTTTTGGAGCCCGCACGAAGGTTTCTCGTCCGGACCTCGCTCGTGCGTGCAAACCAACACCGTCCCCTGCGCCCACGTCGACCGAATCTGTCGCATCCCTTCCTCCGACCGCCGCAATCCATACACGATGCTTGCATCGTCGGCCAGTTTGTCGCATCGTATGCGCAGAGGTCCCACCCATGAAATTCGTCGCCCTGTTTGCTGTGTTGGGTGCCGGTTGCTCCGAACGTGGGTTCAACCCGCTGGACGACTCGGATGACACCGACATCGGAATCCCCGAGGATTCGGGCGACACCTCCGACCCACCCACCGAAGAGTGCAACGGCCTCGATGACGACGATGACGGCCAAATCGACGAAGGATTCCCCGATCTCGACGACGACGGCACCAAAGACTGCATGGACACCACCTGCGAGGTGGAGTTTGATCCGTTGGACTCCGTTCCCATCGACCCCGAGTGCATCAACGTCGACCCCATCGCCGATCCCTGGGACTACGACGAATTGTGGGTATGGGAGCATTGGTCCACCGACGAAGGCCTCAGGAATGCCTATTCCACGCCTCTGGTGGGCGCTGTGGGGCCGTATTCGCAGGCGGCGGTGGTCACAGTCGTTTTCACCGAAGGCGACTTTGAGGGCGGCCAGGTGGTGGCCCTGGACGCCTCCAGCGGAGCC
>SYKL01000037.1 GCA_005797785.1 Pseudomonadota bacterium
CACCCCCGGCGTCGCGGCTTCGGGCCGCGACGACCCACCAGCGACCGTCGGGGATCGGCTGGGCGTACCGAAAGCCGATCGAACTCTCGAACGCAAATTCCACGGTTTCGGTGCGGATCCAACCGCGGTGTTTTCCTTCAGGTGGGCTCCGATCCCAAGGGAGGTCCGCGTACAACACCCCCACGCTTCCATCGGGATTGCTGAAGCATCCCCTTCGAAAGGGGAATTCCGGTGGAGGTGACACCGAAAATTCGTCAACGGGGTGAAGCTTGAGCACGGCCGATCTCAGAAAGTAAAGTGCTTGACTACCTAGTCATTGGGCGGGAATGATCACGTGTTTGGTTTTTTCGGACTTCTTGGTCCAAACCCCGTTAGAAAATGTCCATTGTTGCGTTGTGACATCATTTTCTTCGGAGCCATCGTTCATGTATTCGCCGTTGGTTATGGTGAGCACCGCAGTGCGTTTCTTCGGATAGAATGCGACTTCTCCGCTGGTGAACACCGGGGCGTCGCCACCGGAGATGGTCTTCAACGTGGCCGAGAGCTGGTCGCCCATCGAAACCCAGGTGGTGGTTGTAAATCCGCCACACATCTCACTTCCAGGGACGGTGACCTTCAACAGGGGCATGCCGGCGACCTCGGGTGGAAGCATCTCCACCTGGGCTAACTGCAACAAACCGCCAAAGTCGTGCGGAGCGCCGAGAGAGACCTCTCCGGAAGGGCGGCTTCCGTCGTCGCCGGGGGAGGTGTTGGAATCGAACCACCGCACAGCGAGGGTTCCGTCCTGATCGTAGTGCACCAGCAGCGATTCGTACCGACCATCCCCATTAAAATCGTTTTCGAAGGTCTGCGTGGCGAGATCGGCGCTGAGCATGTACCCCACGATGGGTGCGGGCGTGGCCTCGGAATACTCCACGATCCACCAGTGGGTTTCCCGGTCGTAGGTCTCTCCGAATGTCTCATTGGTGAAGCTCTGCGGGAGCGACTCTAGCTCGTTCATACCGACCACGCGCACGACGGCACCAACGGGAAGCTCCCGCAGGATGCTCGACTCCTCGAGGGGCGATGCCCGCAGGGGCGCTTTGGCGCTCCCGACGATGGCGGACTGTCCCGCCTGAAGTACCGGACCGTTGTACAGAACTTCGAAGGGTTCGGCATGCGCAACGATCGTGAAAAGAGCCAACCACATCGGCAACTCCGAGCCGAAGTCTACCTTAGTTCGGAATAGTAAACCCATTGACCATTGCAACATTGGCGATCGAACGATTTACAATGCGCGTCGGAGTTCCCATGGCCAGCATCGTTCGCGGCGGATTGGTGTTCGATGGAAACGGCGGCGAAGGCCAACTCCGGGACGTGCTCATTCACGAGGGGCGGGTGAAAGCGCTGTTGGCGCCGGGTACACCGACGGAAGCGGAGCCGATCGATGCCCGTGGCTGCTGGGTGACCCCCGGTTTTGTCGATTGTCACACCCATTATGATGCGGAGATTGAATTTCTTCCGTCGCTTTCGGAGTCGCTGCGGCATGGGGTCACGACGGTAACGCTCGGATCCTGTGGACTTTCGATGGCGGTGGGGCGGCCGGTGGATCTCGCTGACATGTTTTGCCGGGTGGAAGGGATCCCTCGCCGGTATGTGTTGCCGCTGCTGGAGAAAGTGAAGGACTGGGAGACGCCGGCGGAATATTTGACCCACCTTGAGAAGTTGCCGCTCGGTCCAAATGTTTGCTCGCTGTTAGGGCATTCCGCGATGCGCGCCGCGGTGATGGGGATCGGCCGCAGCGTGGAGGCGGGGGTTCAGCCCACCCAGGAGGAACTCGACCGGATGACGATCATGTTGAATGAAGCGTTGGACGTGGGGTATCTGGGGCTTTCGATCAACACGCTTCCGTGGGACAAAATGGATGGGAAGGACTGGCGAAGTAGGCCTACTCCCTCGGTGTACGCGCGATGGTCCGAATATCGGTATCTGATGAAACCGCTCCGCGCGCGAGGGCGAATTTTCCAGGGAGTCCCGGACATTTCGACCAAGATCAACGCGGTGCTGTTCTTTTTGGCGACCATGGGCATTGGGCGTCCATCGCTGAAAACGATGTTGATCACTCTGTTGGACACCAAAGCGGACCGCGGCACTTTTCGCCTCGTGGGGCTGGCGACGCGGCTCGTGAACGGACTGTTCAAGGGACAAATTCGGTTTCAGTCGTTGCCTCACCCCTTCGACATCTGGTCGGATGGTCTGGAGGTGCCGGTCTTGGAGGAGCTCGTTGCGGGTGCGGAGGCGATTCACTTGGAAGATCCCTCCGAACGTTCGGCTTTGCTGCGCGATCCGGCCTACCGGGCGCGGTTTAAGAAGCAGTGGCGGAGTTGGTTTGGAAAGGCGTACCACCGCGATCTTCGCGAGGCGACGATCATCGGCTGCCCGGACGCAGCGGTGGTAAACAAGAGCTTTGGGGAAGTCGCGGAACAACGAGGCATCGAGGCGGAAGACGCCTTTTTGGATCTGAACGCCGAACACGGAAATGCTCTACGCTGGCGTTCGATCATCGGCAATGATCGCCCGGAATGGGTGAAGTGGATCATGTCGCATCCGGGAGTTCTGATCGGCTTTTCCGATGCCGGCGCACACCTGCGCAATATGGCGTTCTACAATTTCCCGATTCGAATGCTGAAAAGAGTTCGGGATGCGGAGAAGAGCGGCCAACCGTTCATGTCGGTGGGCCGGGCCGTTCAGCGGTGCACATCGGAGATCGCCGACTATATGGCGATCGACGCCGGCCGGCTCGTGGCGGGTTCGCGTGCGGACGTGGTGATCATCGATCCGGCGCACCTGGACGATTCGGTAGAACAGCTGCATGAAGCGCCGATCCCCGAGTTTGGCGAATTCCGCCGCATGGTGCGCCGCAACGATGAGGCCGTTCGCACCGTGATCGTCAACGGTTTTGTTGCCTGGAACCGCGGATCCGCCGTGCCGGGTTTGGGTTCCGACCGCGCGTTTGGGCAGGTGCTCCGGGCGTTGCCGGCGTAGGAGCGCGCGTCTAAACTACTCTAATGGCCGATTTCGATCATGTCGATCACACATCGGCGACAAAAGATCACCCAGCGTTTGTCGACAATTCGCCCAAACGCCGTGCCGGGCTGCAGCATGCGGTCGGAATTGCAGCGGCAGAAGCCTGCGCGCTCATTGGGCACCAAACCCAGCCGCCGAGCATCTTCTTCTACATTTCCGCCGAAAGATTTGTCGTGCATTCCAGCCTCTCGGGAGCGCCCGACGATGGTAAATAACTTTACTACTTGGTGCCCGCAGGTCTGTGGGCACCGGACTTCATAGCCCGATTACTCGGCGTCGACTTCTTCGGCCCACTTCTCGACGAAGAACTCGACGCGGCGGTTTTTCTCCCAGGCCTTGGCGTTGTTGGCAGGATCGATCGGCTTAGTCTCGCCATAACCGATGCTGTTGAGGCGACCGGCGTCGATGCCCTTGCCGATCAAGTAGTCCTTGACCGACTTGGCGCGAGCGTCGGACAACGTCAGGTTATCGGCGTCCGAACCGCGGATGTCGGTGTGGCCTTCGATGCGAACGGTCAGAATGTCCTTACGATCGAGGATGATCGCGGAAATCTCGTTCAGCAACGGGAAGCTCTCGGGCTTGATGACCGCATTTCCCGTTTCGAAGAAGATCTTGTCCTTGAAGTCGATCTTCTCTTTGGTGACCTTCACCTTGGACTTCTGGAGCTGAGCGGTCAATTCGACCGTCTGGCCCTCGGCCACTTCGGCGGGGAGGATGACCGACCCGTACCCTTCGGCACGGACGACAATCTGGTGCTTGCCAGGTTCCACCGAGCTTTCTCCGGTGCTGATGGCTGCGCCTTCGTCGATCGTCCAGGTCGCGACGACCGGCTTGCCCTTGGTATCGGTGACTTTGAGGACGATCTTGCCGGGAACCACGTCGGGGAGGATTTTGAACTCAAAGGTCTGTGGGGGACCATTCTTCACGTCAAAGAAGGCGTCGAGCGGGAGGAATTTCTCCAGAGTGGCAGCGACCGTGTAATTGCCTTCACCGAGTTCGAGTTCGAACTCGCCGTCTTGGGCTTCCGTCGGAGTGGGGCCTTTCAAGGCGGTTTTGGCGTTTTCGACCGTGGCGCCGGTCTTGCCGTTGACCAGCTTGACCTTAACCAGGGTGGTGGGATCGGGGCAGCCGTCTTCGTCCTTCCACTGATCGAGATCTTCCGCGTTCAACGGGCACTGATCGTTGGCGTCCAGGAGGCCGTCGTTGTCATTGTCCGGATCGGGGCAGCCGTCTTCGTCTTGGAAGGTATCCACATCTTCTGGATCGGTTGGGCAAGAGTCCTTCTTGTCGACGATGCCGTCTTTGTCCAAATCGCGGGACAGAGGCGGCTCGTAGCCGACGCCCAGGATGGCGCGGAACAGCGGCGAGCCGATGCCGCGGGTGATGCCGGTGCCAACACCGCCGCGAATGGCCAGAGAATCGCCAATCTTACCCCACCCACCGACAATCCCTTCGAATGGAATCGCCACCGGATTGGTGATGTCGGCGTAGCCGGCTTGGCCTGCGAAATCGAGAGAAACGCCCGCTTTAGGGACGATGGCGTAACCGGCGCCGACCTTCCAGAACAGGGCGTCGTTGACATCGACATTGCTCAGATCGACGTTGGGAACGCCCTTGGTGCCCAAGTTGGCCGCAACCAACAGGTTGCCGAAACGCTTGTCAGCGATGAGGTCGACTTCCCAGCCCCAAGCGCCATTTCGGAGGCCGGGAACCGTATTTGCGGTCGGCATGATGAACCGGGCGCCGAGGCCGAGGCCGAACACCGCCGTCTTTGGATCGAGCAGGGTGCCCTTGATGTCCAAGGAGACGTCGCCAATACCGCCACCGGACTCCAAATCGCCCTTGGCAGCGAGGTAAACCGGAATGTCGATCGCCAAACGGACGCGCTCGTAGCTGACGCCGATCAGGGCGCTGGCCGACAGGGCATAGTCAACCAGCTTTACTGTATCTCCGGCTTCATATTTGTAAACCAAGGGGTCATCAACATAATCGAACACAAGGCGGCCGGTGACGTAGCCGTTGCGCGTGAAGC
>SYKL01000310.1 GCA_005797785.1 Pseudomonadota bacterium
GCGACGGCGACCGCATCTATGCGGTGATCCGCGGCTTGGGCTCTTCCTCGGACGGGCGCAGCAAGAGCGTGTATGCGCCGCTTCCCGAGGGTCAAGCTCGCGCTTTGCGGCGCACGTACGAAGCTGCGGGTTATGGGCCAGAGACCGTGGAATTGGTGGAAGCGCACGGAACCGGCACCGTGGCGGGGGACGCCGCGGAATTCGATAGTCTAAAGCAAGTGTTTGGTGAGGCGGATTCCGAACACCGTCAGTGGTGTGCGCTCGGATCGGTCAAATCGCAGATTGGGCACACTAAAGCGGCGGCTGGAGCGGCAGGATTGTTTAAGGCGGTGATGGCCTTGCACCACAAGGTGCTTCCGCCGACGATCAAGATCGATCGCCCCAATCCCAAGCTGGAAATTGAAAAGAGCCCCTTCTACCTGAATACCCGTTCGCGGCCATGGATCCGTGATTCCGCACATCCACGTCGGGCGTCAGTGTCCAGTTTTGGCTTTGGAGGCAGCAATTTCCACGTAGCCTTGGAGGAATATACTGGCCCTGGGCACCGTGCCTGGAAAACGCGGGCGACTCCTACGGACTTGGTGATCGCTTCCGGCAACGACGCGGGCGCAGTGGTGGCCAGCGCACAGGCGGCGTTGGAGCGCGCTCGCAAGCACGGCCTGGCCGCGGCGGCGCGCGTTTCACAGGAAGGGGCGTCCTCCGTCCACTCCTATCGGTTGGCGTTGGTCGTCGACTCAGTCGACGATCTTGCAAAGCAGCTGGAAGCCGCCGTGGGGCGCATTCAAAAAGACCCTATGGCTCCATGGAATACTCCCGAAGGATCGGGCTATTCTACGGGATCTGTCGACGGAAGTGTCGCCTTTCTGTTTCCGGGGCAGGGGAGCCAGGCGGTCGGCATGGGCGCGGATATGGCGATGCACTACGAATCTGCGCGGGATGCGTGGGATCGTGCGGCAAACCAACGCTTTGACGGCGTGTCCGTAGACGCGGTGGTGTTTCCTCCGCCCGCCTTCGAAAATACGGCGACGGAGGCACAGTCGCAACGGTTGACCGCCACCGAATGGGCGCAGCCCGGAATCGGCGTGTGTTCGCTGGCGACCCTTTCTGTTCTGCAGATGGTCGGGGTTCAACCGGCAGTAGTGGGCGGGCATAGCTTTGGTGAAGTGACCGCCCTGTGTGCGGCGGGGGCGATCGACGAGGCGTCGTTGGTCGCGATCGCACGCCAACGTGGGGAATTGATGCGGGATGCCTCGGCGATCCCCGGAGCCATGACGGCGGTGCCGCGTCCTATCGAAGAGGTTCGTCCGCTGCTTTCCGATTCGGACGTGGTGATCGCCAACCACAACCATCCCAAACAGGTGGTGCTCTCCGGTTCGGTGGAGGCGATCGCCCGGATCGAAAAAACGTTGGAAGCGGCAGGAATCCCTGCGAAGCGCTTGCCGGTGTCCACCGCATTTCACAGCCCGTTGGTGGCAGGTTCGAGTGCTCCGTTCGCACATTTCTTGAGCTCGGTCCGATTCAACCCACCGGCGATCGATGTCTATTCGAACGCCGAGGCGGCACCGTACCCCACCAATGCGGACGATATCCGTCGGCAGCTCGCCGACCAAATCGCGCGTCCGGTGCGGTTTGTCGAACAAATCGAAGCCATGTACGCGGCCGGTGCGCGGGTGTTTGTGGAGGTCGGGCCCGGTGCCATCCTGACGGATCTGGTCGGCCGGACGCTTGGAAAACGACCCCATGTGGCCATTCCCACCGATCGAAAGGGCAAGAACGGCGTGACCGCTTTTCACGAAGCGCTGGGTCGGCTCTTCCTTTCCGGTGTGGCGGTTGATTTCCGTCCGCTGTGGGCGGAATACGCGCGCGTCGACGAAACGCCTAAGAAAACGCCAGCGATGACGATTCCGCTTGACGGCGTGAACTACGCAAAGCCGTATCCGCCCCCCGGCGGCGCCAAAGATCTTCCAAAACCCAATCCTGAGCGTCCTTTGCTGCAAGCAGCGAGCGCGCCCGCTTCCGAGGTGGACATGTCCCAGAACGATGCCGCGAGTCTCGCTTGGGTTCAAGCGTATCAAGAAGCGCAGCGCCAAACGGCAGAAGCGCATGCGGCATACCAGCGCACCATGGCGGAGACTCACCTAGCGTTCTTGCGGGCGGTGGAGGGTTCCTTTGCGGGAATGTCGTCCTTGTTGGGCGGTGTACCAGCGGAAATGGCGTTGACACCTGAGTTGGCGGCCGTCCTCCCCCCGTCGCCCAAGCCGCTGGCGGCCGTCGCTCCGGTCGCTGCACCGGTCGCCGTGGCCCCTGTGAGCCGTCCAAAGGCCGCCCCCACGCCGGCGCCTGCCCCGGTGGTTCCGCGGGCTGTAGCGGCCCCGGTGAGCGTTCCAGAGGCCAAGGTCAGCAAAGCCGTTGGTATCGATCTCGAGCGGTTGATGTTGGAGGTGGTCGCCGATAAAACGGGCTATCCAACGGAAATGTTGGGCATGTCGATGGAGCTGGAGGCGGATCTCGGCATCGACTCGATCAAGAGGGTGGAAATCCTGTCCGCAGTGCGCGAAAAAGCTCCCGGAATGCCTGAGGTGGAAGCTTCTGAGCTGGGCGCATTGCGGACGCTTGGGCAGATCGTGGACCGGCTTCGCGCAGCGCTCGGTCCGATTGCCGCTCCGGCCGCGGAAAAGACGGTTGCGCCTGCTCCGGCCACGCCCGTTCCCGCGCCCGTTCTCCCGGTTGCAGCGGCCCCGGTGCCGGTAGCCGCGGCGCCGTCCGCGGCGGTCGACCTCGAACGTCTTATGCTTGAGGTAGTCGCAGAAAAGACCGGTTATCCCGCGGAAATGCTGGGTCTTGGCATGGAGTTGGAAGCAGACTTGGGCATTGACTCGATCAAACGCGTGGAAATTCTGTCCGCCATGCGCGAACGTGCGCCAGGACTTCCCGAAGTGGACGCCGGTGAACTCGGACAACTTCGCACCCTTGGTCAGATCGTGTCCTACATGCAGGCGAATTCTGGAGCGGCGCCTGCAGCACCCGTGGCGGCGTCCGAGTCTTCCGGAATCCATCGGCAGCGGGTGGAAGCCGTGATCACCGCCGCTCCGGGGCTCGGAACGCCCGGTTTGCAGGGAAAAGTGGTCGTCACGGATGAGAACGCCGGCGTTGCCGGCATGGTGGTACTTCAACTAGGCAAATTGGGCATCGCTGCAGAAGTTGTGAAAGTACCGCCACCTGACGCGGACGCCGTGATTTTCTTGGGTGGACTACGCAAGTTTGAGTCGGTGGAAGCTGCCATCGGGGTCAACCGCGAGGCGTTCCTGGCGGCGAAAGCGGTTGCAGCGCGGTTCACCGAAAACGGGGGCTTGTTTGTCACCGTTCAAGCGACCGGCGGAGACTTTGGATTGTCGGGGAAAGATGCTCGGATCGCCTGGAGCGCGGGGCTGGCAGGGCTCGCCAAGACCGCTGCGCTTGAGTGGTCTAAGGCTTCCGTACGGGCGATCGATCTGGATTTTTCAGATCCGATGCAGCAGGCGCGCGCATTGGTAAAGGAGTTGACCGAAGGTGGGGTCGAGCGCGAGGTGGGGCTGTCCGCCGCAGGTCGCGTTACGCTCCGAACACGGATTTGTGCGGCTACTCCCGCCGCTCCTCCCTTGGATGAGCACTCGGTGGTGGTGGTTTCCGGTGGTGCGCGCGGTGTGACGGCGGCGGCGATCACCGAGTTGGCGCGCCGGTTTAAGTGCAAGATTGCATTGCTGGGGCGTACGCCGATCGACGGGGAGCCGGAAGCCTGCCTCGGGGTTTCTGATGAACCTAGCTTGAAGCGCGCTTTGCTTCAAGAAGCGGTCGCGGCCGGCAAGGCGGTAACCCCGGCTGAGATCGGCGGACGCGTCGCCAAGATCCTCGCCAACCGTGAAGTATCCGCGACGATTGCCGCGATCGAAGGAGTTGGGGCAAGTGTTCGGTACCTGCCGGTGGATGTGCAAGATCCAAACAAGCTTTCTGCAGCGCTCGATGGCTTGCGGGCGAGCTGGGGGCCGATCGCGGCGGTGGTGCATGGCGCCGGCGTTTTGGCGGACAAAAAGATCGCGGAAAAGACGGAAGAGCAGTTTGATCGGGTGTTCAACACCAAGGTGGTCGGGCTTCGCGCGCTTCTACACGCTACCCGCAATGATCCAATTAAGGTTCTGGCGTTGTTTTCGTCGGTTGCAGCGCGTACCGGAAACCTGGGACAGTGCGACTATGCCATGGCCAATGAGGTCTTAAACAAGGTGGGAGCGGCGATCCACCACCGGTTTGGGATCTCGGTGAAAGCCATCGGCTGGGGACCCTGGGAAGGGGGCATGGTGAGTCCAGCTCTCAAAGCCCACTTCCAGCAGATGGGCGTAGCGTTGATCCCGTTGGAGGTCGGAGCGAAGATCTTTGTGGACGAAATCTGTGGTTCGACGGACGAAATCGAGACGGTCGTCGGTGGAGAGTTGGGCCATGGCCCGCTCGGCCAAGCCGCCGACCGTGCGGCAGACTTTTCGGTGCGCGTAAACGCCGCTTCGTACCCTATGCTTCGCGATCATGTGATTGCTGGTCGGCCCGTGATTCCGGTCGCCTTGGTCATCGAGTGGTTTGCGCGGGCGGCGCGTGCGATTCGGTCGGATCTGCATTTCACTGGTCTCAATGATCTGAAGGTTCTACGGGGTATTAAGCTGGAGAACTACGAGTCGCAGGGGGATCCGTTTACGGTTCGGGCCCGCCAGCTTTCCAACGGAAACGGCGCTTTGTTGGCGTTGGAGCTGCGAGGGGAGGGGGATGCCCTTCACTATTCGGCCACCGCGGAAATGTCCGAGGAACCTATGATTTCGGGTGGCCTTTGGTCACCGGCCGCGGGAACACCTTGGTCGGGCCCGGTATACGATGGACATGTGCTGTTCCACGGCCCGCTTTTCCAGGTGGTCACCGGGATCGAAGCCGCCGGCTCCGAGGGTTTGTATGCACAAATGTCCGGAGGAAGCTCGCTCGGTTGGAGTGGCGACTGGTCGTCCGATCCGGCTTTGGTCGACGGGGGGTTGCAGCTCGCGGTGTTGTGGGCGAAGCAGGTGTTGGGCGGTGCGTCTCTGCCAATGGCCGTTGGCCAGATCAGGGTTCACCGCACGGGTCTGCAGGAAGGGCCCATCACTGGGGTAGTACGGGCTTTGTCCGTGCATGACTCCCGTGCCGTTTCCGAAGTCGCGTTTTTTGGGCCGGACGGCCGGAAGATCGTGGAGCTCTCGGGGATAGAAACGGTCCTTCGTCCAGGCGAAAAGGCTCCATCGGTGGAAGCGCACCCGGCTCCGTGAGAAATACATGTCCTCTGAAGCTTCTTTTGAGCCCATCGCGATCGTAGGCCAGGGGTGCGTACTGCCTGGTGCGTTGTCCCCGGAGGCGCTCTGGGAGCTGGTTTCCGAGGGTCGAACGGCGATCACCGCTGCCCCTGAAGGCCGTTGGGGGCTGAACCACGAAAGAGTGATGGGGACACCCGATCATTCGACGGATCGGTGTTGGTCCGACGTTGGCGGCTATGTTTCGGGGTTTGAGAGCCTGTTCGACCCGGAGGGGTTTGCGATTGAAGCAACGCAGATCCGCAAGCTCGATCCTCTGTTCCAGTGGGTGTTACACGCCGGGCGCGAGGCGCTCAAAAGTTACGGTCGTGAGTTGGGCCGGCCGCTGCCAAAGGCCGGATTGGTTCTAGGAAATCTGTCGTTTCCGACGACAGCGTCGGCGAAGTTCGCGGAAGGGGTGTGGCTGTCCGCGAACCGCGGCCAACTACCGGAAGGGCAGTTACCTCCTCGCGGAACCGATGCGCACAACCGTTTCAACTCGGGCCTGCCGGCAATGTTGGCGGCGAAGGCGCTCGGACTAGGGTTGGGCGGTTTCAGCTTGGATGCCGCTTGCGCTTCTTCGTTGTACGCGATCAAATTGGCTTGCGACCGTCTTCAGGACCGAACTGCCGACGTGATGTTGGCTGGGGCCGTTAACCGCGCGGATGATCTGTTCATTCATGTGGGATTTTGCGCACTTTCGGCGATGAGCAGGTCAGGTCAAAGCCGGCCGTTCGACAAGGACGCCGACGGTCTGGTCCCCGGAGAAGGCGCGGTTCTGTTTGTTTTGAAGCGGCTTTCGGACGCGGCAAAAAACATGGATCCGATCTTGGGCGTGATCCGCGGTGTGGGCCTGTCCAACGATGGCCGCGGCCGCGGAGTGTTGGCTCCGACGGAGGAAGGCCAGGTTCGAGCGCTGCAGTCCGCGTATGCGATGGCGGGTTGGACCCCCGATCAGGTGGGGCTGATCGAGTGCCACGCCACCGGGACTCCGGTGGGTGACGGCACCGAATTGAGCACGATGCGGCAGCTGTTTCCAGAGACGGGTTCCTTTCCGATCGGGTCGCTCAAGTCGAATCTTGGCCATTTGGTGACCGCCGCCGGTGGGGCCGCGCTGATCAAAGTGTTGGCGGCGATGAAGGCGAAGATCCGCCCCAAGACCTTAGGTGTAGATACACCTATCGATGGGTTGGCGTCAGGACCCTTTCGGCTGCTGATGGAGTCGGAGGCTTGGGACGGGCCTCGAAAAGCGGCGATTTCCGCATTTGGGTTCGGCGGAAACAATGCTCATCTGTTGGTAGAGGCTTGGGAAGGCGACCTCTCGTCTCCGGAGCCAAAGACTCCGTCAAAAGCTCCGATTGCGTTGGTTGGTGTTGGGGTAAAAGCGGGATCTGGCGCCGGCACAGGGGACTTTGTGCGGACTTGGCTGTCCGGCGGGCAGGATCGAGAACCCCGCACTTCGGTGGCCTTGGCGTTGGACGGGCTCAAATTCCCTCCGAAGGACCTGGAGCAGGCGCTCCCGCAGCAGCTGCTGATGTTGGAAGCCGCACGGGAAGCGGTGGAAGGGCGGGCCTATTCGCGCGAACGCACGGCGGTGTTGGTCGGAATGGGCTGCGATCCCGAGATTGCGCGCTATGGTGCGCGATGGCGGATGCCGGAGTGGTCCGAGAATTGGGGCGATCTGGATCCACGGTGGCTGAGCGAGGCGCAAGCAGCGTTTCGGCCTGCACTGGAAGCTGCTGGCGTACTTGGAACCATGCCAAACATCCCGGCCAACCGGCTCAACAGCCAGTTGGATGTGGGGGGGCCAGGATTTACCGTCTCTTCGGAGGAGTTTTCGGGGGTCGATGCGCTGGAGTTGGCGATTCGGGCCTTGAGGGCAGGTGAAATCGATGCAGCGGTCGTCGGGGCTGTGGACCTTTCCCATGAGCCTGTTCATGGCGCCGCGGCCCATGCGGTAGGAATCACGGGCGTGATGGGAGATGCAGCGGTCGCGCTAATGGTAAAGCGACTTGACGATGCCCGCCGCGATGGGGATCCCATTTGGGCCGTGTTTGAAGACAGCCCGGACAAAGGGATCAAGTTTGGGGTGGGCGGTTTGGATGCCACCGAAAACTTCGGAAAGGCCCACGCTGCGCAAGCGTTGCTCCAGGTGGCGGCGGCTGCGGCGGCGATTCGGCACGGGGGGCTGCCACAAGCGGGAGCGCACGCCTTCCCTTGGCTCGGTCGGAGAATGGCTGATGTTCGAAGCCGAACGTGGTCGGGTGACGAGCGGTTGGTGAAGGTCAAGTCGGCGGACGCCGCCGTGGCTTGGGCGGCGGAACGCCCGCTGGAGATGTTCCTGTTTGCAGGGGCGGATCGAAACGAAGTGTTGTCGGCGTTGCGGGAGGATCGGCGCGGTTCGAGCGGTCCGGCCCGTCTGGCGATCGTGTGCGCTCCCTCGGCGTATGAAGCCAAGAAAGTCGCTGCGATCCATCGTTTGGAGCAAGGGGGACCTACCCCGGAGGGCATTTTCTGGCGGGAGACGCCGATCGATGGGGATCTCGCTTTCGTATTCACTGGGGCGGCGGCCGCTTATCCGGGGATGGGCAAGGAACTGGCATTGGCGGTTCCTGAGCTCGCCGAACGGCTCTCCAAGCGGCTCCGCGGCATCGGAACGGCCACCCGCTGGGTGTATGGCGCAGGCGGGAAAGCCGAAAACCCTCTGGACCAATTGTGGGGTTGCTCCTACCTTTGCCAGCTCCACAGCGAGCTGACCCGGGGCGTGTGGGGGATCAAACCTCAGGCGACCATCGGGTACTCATCCGGCGAGAGCAACGCTTTGTTCGCGATGCACGCCTGGAACGATCTGGATGCCATGATGGCCGCCACTTGGGCCGATCCGGTGTTCAGCAAAGAACTGACCGGCGAATATGCCGCGGTGCACCGGGCTTGGGGAAAGATGGGTGCCACCGGCGGGCGATGGTCCTCATGGGTGGTTCGGGCGCCGCGTGCGGAGGTCGAAAGCGCAATCGCCGAGGAATCACGGGTTCACTTGACGATCGTCAACACCCCCAACGAGTGCGTGATCGCCGGTGAATCGGCGGGCTGTGAGCGGGTGATCGCCGCATTGGGCAAAGACAAAGCGGTGTTGCTCGAGTACGACATCGCTGTGCATTGCCCGGAGGTGGAAGAGGTTTCGGCTGAGTGGCGCAAGTTGCACCGCCGGAAAACCGAGGCGGTTCCTGGTGTAAAGATGTACACCCATGCGACGTGTGCGCCCTTTAAGGTGACCGCCGATGGCGCGGCGGACGCGATCACCGGTCAGGCACTTCGAACCGTAGATTTCCCGAAAATGATCGAACGGGCGTACGCGGATGGGGTGCGGGTCTTTTTGGAGCACGGACCGAAGAGCCTCTGTTCGGCTTGGATCAAGGAGATCCTGGGCGATCGGGAGCATCTGGTGGTTCCGCTCGACCGCGTTGGCAAGTCCTCTTTGAATCAGGCGTTCTTTGCGTTGGGTGCACTGTATTCGGCGGGCGTGTCCGTCGACGTGGACGCATGGCGCTCTCGGATGCCAGCTGACAAAGCGGACAAATTATCGGGGCGCGCGCTGGAAGTGCCCGCCCATTGGCCGCCGGTGGTCATTCCGCCGCTGCGACGGCGGTCGACCGAGGAAGTGGAACTTCCTACGGAAGAAATGGCCACTGTGGAAGAAGTGGTGATTGCGCGCGAGTTTGTGGTTCCGGCGGAGCTCCCATCGCCAGAGTCGGCGGATCCGGCTCCGGATGCGGCTGCGGCAACGGAAGACGAGAGCCTGCAGCCAATGGAGCCGGCGCCCGAGCTGCCACCGGCGTCGGAAGAAGCTCCGGTGTGGGAGTCTCCTCCCGTTTCCAAGGGAGAAAGTTCGGATTGGTCGTCTGATCCTCCGGTGGAAGCGCCGATGGCGGCGCCTGAGCCCGCGGTGTCTGGCGCGATCGCCGAGGTGGTTTCGGCTCCTTTGGCGGCATCCGAACCCGTCCCTGGCGTGCCGGCCGGTATTGTGCCAATCGCGGGGACGCCCGCTGAGATCGTCGCCAAATTGTCGGCGGTCCAAAAGCAGATTGCGCAGGTACACCAGCAGTTTTTGGAGACCCAAGCGCTGGTGCATGCGCACTTTCTGGAAATGCGGGCGCAAAGCTTGGCGCGGCTTCGCCAAGGTGCAACCGGGGAACTTCCCGATTTGGAAGCGTTGTCGGCTTCGATCGAAGAGGTAGCTCAAAAACCGGTGGAAATGCCGGCCGAATCTGCTCGAACGACGCCTTCGTTGCTCATTGCCCCGGACGCTTTGACGCCAAGGGGGCCGGCCTATTCACGGCCGCAGTTGGAAATCCTTGCAGGCGGGCGTATTTCGTCCGTTTTCGGGCCGGAATTTGCCGATCAAGACGGATTCGCACGGCAGGTGCGCATGCCAGAACCCCCTTTGTTACTCGCGGATCGGGTGACCGGGATTGCCGCCGAAGCCAAGAGCATGGGCTTAGGCACGATTTGGACGGAAACGGACGTTCGCCCCGACAGCTGGTACTTGAACGAAGGTCGGATGCCTGCCGGCATCATGATTGAGTCTGGTCAAGCAGATCTGTTGCTGATCTCCTGGTTGGGGGTTGATGCAGTGAATCAGGGCGAGCGAGTCTACCGATTGCTGGGGTGCGAACTTACCTATCATGGAAGTCTGCCGGAACCCGGGGAAACCCTGGTGTACGACATTCACGTTGATGGGCACGCCAAACAAGGCGATGTTCGCCTGTTCTTCTTCCACTACGACTGCCACATTGACGGAAAGCCGAGGTTGACCGTCCGTCATGGTCAGGCCGGGTTTTTCACCGACCAGGAATTGGCGAACTCCGGTGGGATCCTTTGGGATGCGGAAACGGGCGAGCACTCGACCGCTGGGTCCTTGGATTCCCCAGCTCGAAACTGCACCAAGGACCGGTTCTCGTATGAGGAATTGGTTGCATACTCGGAAGGGCGCGCCTTTGATTGTTTTGGTCCGGGATGGGAGCTCACCCAAGCGCATGTTCGTACGCCGAAAATTCAGTCAGGCCGGATGCTCTTCCTTCGCGAGGTGACCTCCTTTGATTCAAAGGGCGGCCCGTGGGGGCGGGGGTATTTGCGCGCAGAAACTCCGATTTCTGCGGACGATTGGTTCTTTGCGGGCCACTTCAAGAACGATCCTTGCATGCCGGGCACCCTCATGTTTGAGGGATGTGTGCAAGCGATGGCGGTATACCTCGCGGCGATGGGCTATACTGTCGATCGGGATGGCTGGCGTTTTGAGCCTGTTCCCGACCAGAAATACCTGATGCGGTGCCGCGGTCAGGTGATCCCGAGCTCGAAGCACCTCGTCTACGAAGTGTTTGTCGAAGAGGTGGTTGCGGGCCCCGTTCCGATGGTGTTTGCAGACTTGCTGTGCACCGTGGACGGTCTCAAGGCCTTTCATGCTCGCCGAGTCGGGCTGCGTTTGGTGCCAGATTGGCCGTTGGAAGCTTGGCAACACCGTCCCGTCGCAGAGGCGGCGCGGGTGTTCGGCGGCGATGGTCATCTGGATCTTCCGGCTTTGGGTGGGCTGGAAGGAGCCTCGCAAGCTCGGGTTGCGGAGGCCGACGGCTTCCGATTTGACTATGCATCCCTGCTGGCCTGTGCCTGGGGCAAGCCCTCAAGAGCATTCGGTCCGATCTATTCCCGCTTTGACGGTGAACGTCGCGTAGCGCGGCTGCCCGGTCCCCCCTACCATTTCATGTCGCGCATCACGAAGATCGATGCTCCCATGGGACAAATGAAGGCAGGGGTCAACGTCGAAGTCGAATACGACATTCCTGCTGAGGTCTGGTATTTCGACGAAAATGGCTCGCCGACGATGCCGTTCTGCGTGCTCATGGAGGCTGCACTGCAGCCGTGCGGATGGTTGGCGTCCTATGTAGGAAGTGCGCTGCAGGGGGACATCGATCTGATGTTCCGCAACTTGGATGGCACCGGTACCCTATTTGAAGAGATTCGTCCGTGGTCCGGCGTTTTGACGACCAAGGTGTGCATCAAGAGCATTTCCCAATCGGCGGGGATGATCATCGAGTCATTTGCAGTGGAGTGCTTCCTCGGCGACCGGCGCGTGTATGCAATGAATACCGTATTCGGATTCTTCCCGAAGGAGGCGTTCGAAAACCAGGTAGGCTTGCCGGTTACCGACGCGGAACGCGCGCAGATTCAATCCGAACCGATCGATCCAGTGGATCTGACGTTGGGTGGTCTTGCACTGGGCGAAGGTGGCTTAAAACTCGCCAATCCGATGTTGTTGATGATCGATCGGATCACCGCGCGGGACCCGGACGGTGGTGCCCGTGGCCTCGGCTGGTACCGCGCAGAAAAGGACGTCCGACCGGAAGAATGGTTCTTTAAGGCGCATTTCTTCCAAGATCCGGTGCAGCCCGGCTCGCTGGGCATCGAAGCGATGGTACAACTTCTCCAATTCGCGATGCTGGATCGTGGGCTTGGAAAGCGTTTTGTGGATCCGCGATTCGAGCCGGTGGCCCTCGATCAGCCGACCACTTGGAAATACCGTGGCCAAGTCGTCCCTTCCAACCAACGGATCACCACGGAAGTCGAGATTGTCGATGTGGTGGAATCGGCGGGCAGCACCCTCGCAGTAGCGCAGGCCGCCCTGTGGGTTGACGGAAAGCGAATTTACCAAGCTAAGACTTTGGCGATGCGTATTGTAGAGACGGTGGTCGCTCGCCAGAGCGCGCCGACGCTTTCTCCGTTGGAGCCGGACGAACCCACGATGGAGTCCGAGCCGCTCACGGAGGAGATGACCCTTCTTGCGCCGATCTCGCAGGTGATCCCTGAAATATCGCCCGCAGAAGATGCTCCGCTTCCGTCGGTGATGGAAGAAACCCTCGATCCTGCGATCGATCGCTGGTTGGGCGATCATCGCCCGACCTGGACGCTTCCGGCCATGCCGATGATGGGGATGTTGGATCGCCTAGTTTCGGTAGCCATGGGCACCGTTGTCGCGCTTGAGAATGTGAAACTGGAGCGTTGGCTGGTGTTTCCGGGGGGGCCGCTCAAACTTCGCACCGAACGCCAAGGTGACTCGGCGGTCTTGTCCGCATGGCGCGCTGCAAAAACGGAAGCACTGTCGCGGTTTGAGCCGGTGGCAACGGCGATTGTTCGCGTTGGCGCTTACGGAACTCCGCCTGCACCTTGGACGCCGGTGGAGGCCCGACCCGTGGCCGATCCGTACGCATCCGGCGTTCTTTTCCACGGACCGGCGTTCCGATTGATGCGGGATTGGCGGTTGGGAGAGGAGGCCGCTTCGGCGGTGCTCGACGCATCTCGAACGGATGTGCCGGTTGGACGCCTGCATCCCGCGTTGTTGGACGCCGGTACCCACGCGATCCCCCATGACAGCCTATGGCAATGGTCGGATGCGATTGGCTCCGATGTGGTCGGTTATCCCTATCGAGTTCCGTATCTGCGCCTGTATGGCCCGACCCCGCACAGCGGCGATGTTCGTGTTGAGGCGCGGTTTGTCGGCTTCGACGGAGACAACCGGTTCCCAGCGTTCGAGCTTCAGTACATTCACGACGGTCGGGTTTGGGCCGAGATGAAGTTGGTGGAAATCCTGGTTTCGAAGGGACCCATCGGATCGGCGATGCCGAAAGCTCGACGCGCCTTTTTGCAAGATCGGCGCTATGTTCCCGGGATTTCACTATCTCGGGTTGGGGCGAGCGAAACGCGTCTCACCGAAGCCGAGCTGCGAGCATCGGACTGGTTGCCCGGAAATGTGGCCGAAATCTACCGCTTGAATCCCGATCCGACGCCTGTGGTTCAGGTGGCGGTGAAAGACCATGTTGCCGCGAGAACCTTCCTCCATCCTTCGTTGTTGAATGTGTTCGCTGACGGTTCCGGCGCATCGCCGGCGACGCGTCCGTTGCAGCGGTATCGGGTCGAGGTCTCCCAGAGCGACGAAATTGTCGTTCGTGATGCGGGATCTCCGGGGGTTGACCTCAGCCTGATCAAGGATCATTGGCGCCGATGGTTTGATATCGGACCATGGCCTGTGGAAGACCTTTATTACGGGTTGATCGAGCGCTTTGTGAGCGACGTCGTGATCGCGGATCCAAACGCTTACCAGGCGATCCGGGGGCGAAGTTGTTTGTACGTCGCCAACCACCAGGTGGGGATCGAGTCTCTGCTATTTTCGGTGCTTACCTCAGCACTTTCCGGCGTTTCCACGGTCACTCTCGCCAAGGCAGAACACCGAAATTCGTGGCTGGGACGCTTGATCCAGCACAGTTTCATGTACCCAGGAGTGGTTGACCCGCGCGTGATTATGTTCTTTGAACGGGAGGATCGTGAGTCGCTGATCGAGATCATTGGCGAGCTGGGCGCGGAAATGGCCCGCGCCGGCAAGAATGTGATGGTGCATGTGGAGGGCACCCGCTCCTTGGAATGCCGAACGCCGGTTCAAAAGATGAGTTCCGCGTTTTTGGACATGGCTATCCAGGTAGGCGCTCCGGTGGTGCCGGTGCGCTTTGTTGGAGGTTTGCCGGTTGATCCGATGGTTTCTCGGATTGAGTTCCCCGTTGGTTTTGGCCGGCAGGAATATTGGATTGGAAAGCCTATTCTCCCAGAAGAGCTGAAGGCGTTACCGCTGAAAGAACGCAAAGATCGCGTGATCTCGGCGATGAACGACTTGGGCCCAAGTCATGCCGACGAGCAGCCATCCGATCCAAACCCCGATTTCGCGGAACAGGTCGCCGAATGGCAGGACCTGACCGGCGTGGACTCGGAGCACGCCGTGCTGTACCGGGTGCTCGCCGGTACCCGGCATCCGTCCGAGCCGATCGCACGCCTTTTACAAGGGGCGTCCGAAGGGGAACTTCGTTTGGGTAATTCTCAAGCGGATCGCTGGTTGGCGGAGCTGGCTCGCCGGCTGTTTGGCCCGGATGGGCCGAAGATCATCGTCGATGGTGGATGATGGCTCGGCGTGGTCACCGTGAGATCGTCAACGCACTTGACGATCGCCGCGCTGGCGGGAGCGCTCCGCTATGCGGAGAATCCGAGTTCCGATAGGTAGTTTCGGTCGATGGCTGACCGGCTACGAGCGAATTGGCTGCGCAAAAACAGGGCGATCCCGAACGCCATCGCGAACAGCCGCGTCGGCAGTGCAGGGCGTTCTGCCGGGATAAATCCAAGTTGCTGGCCTTGTTTCCAGACGCGGTTTCGCACGTGGGCGACAAAACGCGGCAGGTGGGAAAGGACGGGGTGGCTCGGGTTTGCAAACGGCTTTACCGCCATCGGCGCGATCAACAGCTGCAACTCTACCAGCCCATAGAACGGCCATTTTAGCCAGGGGCGCTCCGCCAATAACAGCAGGGTTTCCTTTTCGCCCCAGGCGACGTGCTCGACCTCTTCTCTGCAAACCACCCGCAGTTTCTTTTTGATTTCCGGGATTCGGGGATCCGAGTCCGGGAGTGTTTGCAGAAGGACATCCTTGAAAATATCGAGGACCATCCCTTCGCCGATCGCGTGCTCCATAAGCACTTTGAGAGGATAGTAATTGTTGTGCGAAGCGAGGAGTCGAATCGCCCAATGTGCGGGTAGAGGAGTAATTTCGAGAATTCGAAACACCTCTGCAAACAATTCCAAGTGGTTCAATTCTTGGCGCGCTTGCTTGAGATAAAATCGCGCCGCTTCCAGGTTTCGAGCGGCGTACAGCGACTTCCCACAGAACACGCCGGTGGCCTCGCCGTACAGCGCCTGCGACAGAATAAACTGCACCAATTCACGATCTTCGGTGCGCTCAAAATCAAAGGTTGCACCATGAAAATCAAAGGTTGGTTCGGTGTCAACGGTGGTCATTGGTAACTTCCCGTGCCGGAGCGAGCCCAGTCGTTTGCATAGTCAATGGCGAATTGCGCTTGCGGACGGGACATTCCGCCCCAGTCGGCTTCAACGCGTAGCTTTCGCGCGATCGAATACATGCCCATCAACGAGCGATGCAACATGATCAGATCCCTCGGCGTGCGGACTTCGGGGTATTGAATCACCGCTTTAACGTGTTCGGGAATGCGATCGAGGATGTCGTCCGCGGTTCCGCCCACGGTGTACTTCTTGAAACGGAAGGGTTCACCCATCAGATCGACGATCTTCCACAGCAGCTCGCCGGCGACGGGATTATTGCCCGTCCATGCACCGAGTTCTCGGCATTCGGTGAGACATTTCTCCCGGTCGCCGTCGACGGCAGCGAGGGCCGCCTTGCAGTATCGGGCGATCCAATATTCATCAAAACGCTTTACACACCCAAAATCGAGCAGTCCGACTCTGCCGTCGGTCTCAAAAAGGTAGTTACCAGGGTGAGGATCCGCGTGTAACATGCGATAGCGGTACGCACTCTTGAAATAGAGCTCACCCAGGGCATGCCCGGCCCGTTGGCGCGCTTCCGGTGTGGCCACGGCCACAAAAGCATCGATCGGAAGACCATTTAGCCGATCCATGGTCAGGATTCGTTCGGAGGAGAGTTCTGGGTGAACCGTCGGGATTTGAATGTCGGGGTGATTTGACCACACTTGGGAAAAAGCGCGAATGTTCTCCGCTTCCTTGAGGTAGTCGAGTTCCTCTTCCAGACGCTCCTTGAGCTCGTCGAAAATGGTGTCCAATTCGTCTCGATCGCGCTGCAACACGCGTCCGGCGATCAGAGCGGTCTTCAAGGCCATCAAATCGGTGGATACATGCTGTGCAATGCCGCGGTGCAAAACCTTGATCACAACGGCTCTTCCGTCGAGAAGCCGGCCCGCATGGGCCTGTGCGAGCGACGCTGTGCCCAGAGGCTGGGGATCGACGCTCAGAAAGAGCTGTTCGAGCGGTTTGCCGAGGGACGCCTCAATCTCGGCCCGGATCACGTCAAACGGAACAGGCTCCGCCTCGGCATGCAGCTTTCCAAGCGCTTTTGCAACCTCTGGCGGAAGGTCCATCGAGGCGGCCGCAACAGCGAGCTGTTGGCCCACCTTCATGGCTGCGCCCTTGAGTTTGCTCATGGTATCGGCGACTCGTTCGGCATTTTCGACGTGGGCGCGATCCATGGCTTTGCGGCGTTCTTCTTCGCTTCGGAACGCGTTCGCTACGGTCTGTCCAACGTAGGAGGACGTGATTCGGCTGGTAAGACCACCCAAACGGGCAAGTCTGCTAAAACGGCTCTCGGTGGGTGTCGCCATGCTGGGCCCCTAACCGTTTGGGCGTCGTCTGTCTGCGATCACTCGCCGCGACTGTCGAAACTGTCTTCGGAGAATGGCCAGTCTTCGCCGAACTTGGTCGCGGCGGAATCTGGGGTCCCAAAGTACAGTGCTTCAGGAAGGTCGCGGGTGAGCGACTCGGATTGTGGAGACCCATATGGGAAAGAGACACTCACCCCGTCACTTTCGACGTCCGAGAGCAACAGCCCGAGGTCAAAGACCAACACCAAGTCACCGTTTAGGGCTTCGAACTTGCCTTCAAGTGCCGGCCCGTCGCAGGCCAGGGACCCCATGAGTTCGGCGCTGCCGAGTGTGCCCGCCAAGGATAGTCCGCCTGCTTCGGGCGTGTCTTCGCACGCGAGCTCGACTCTGCACCAGTCTTGGTCTTTAACGGCATGGGGTTGTGGAGGACCGAGGAGGTCTACCGCCGAATTTAGCGTGATCTCGACGTTCTCACTGTCGTCGCACGGGGTGAGGGTGATCGACGAGACGACCACGTCGGCGGTGGCGAGATCGATATCACCACCCTGAACGCCCACAACCTGCACATCGTGCTTGCCTGATGCACACCCTGTCAGCGCGAACGCGAACGCAGCAAGGTATTTCATTTGGCGCGGTCCGGAAGAGGCTTTTCTTCGTAGGGTTTAGAGAAGAGGACCAATGCGATCGAGACCAGGGCACCAATGAGCATGCCCAGGCCCATTCCAATCATGCCTGTTGCCACCTTGTCAACAGCGGCGGGTAGGCTGGCTTTTCCGGCAACAGTGGGGTCGGCGTTCACCCACACCTTGTCGCCCGCAACGTACTGATTGGTGATGATCGTGGAAGCGAGGCTGGTAATGCCGTCCGGCAACCACTCTTTTCGCTCCGCCGCGAAGGTCTTGCCATCCACAGCGTACCGGAATCGCACCACCACCTTGCCCGATCCTACGACTTGGCTGGATTCGACCACCCCACCGGTGGGAACGCCGCCAGCCATGACGACGGAGTACTGGAATGCTGGAAAGGCAAGCCAAAGCGACAAAGTGCCAACGATCGCGAACGCCGCCACCCGAGTAAATTGGGTACCGGGGCTGGACTGGTTGTCGGTCTTGGCCCACACAAAAATCAAACCGGCGGTCGCAAGAGCTAAAGCGAGAGCAATAAATACAAAAGTCACGGGACCTCCCGAGGCGCGCCCACTTAAGGTGCGCCGGGCAATCCGTCAATCTGTCGGAGGTCCAAGGAAAATCTGGCGCTCAACACAGGTGTATGCCTTCGGCGTGAGCTCGATCACGGTGTGCAGCGGAACGGACAGCCGAGGACAGTCGGTGGGGCGATGATCGAGAAAATAGGCATACAACGCACGTATGACCGCTTGATGTGCGATGACGAGAACCGGAGAACGTTGGCGTTCCAATTCGATCATCACTGGTTCGAGCCGCTGAATGACGTCCTCGTAGGACTCGCCTCGAGGATAGCGATACCGAAATTTGTCCCGCGAGCGCGCAGCATATTCGTCGGGAAACCGTTCTGCGATCTGGGCATATGTGAGCCCATCGCAGGATCCTGCGTCAATTTCGTCCAAGGCCTTCCAAGGTCTGGACGGCGCCGACAGATAGCTGGCCGTCTCTGTGGCTCGCTGGAGACTGCTGGTCC
>SYKL01000311.1 GCA_005797785.1 Pseudomonadota bacterium
GATAATGTCCCGGCGGGCGATCGCACCGTACAGGTGCAGAAAGGTTCGTTTTCGACGAGTTTCGACGTTCACATCGACGTGGATGAATGGGTGGAGTTGGCCACGGAAGAGTGTTTGCAGGAGGACAGCGCGCGCATTGGAATTGTGGTCGGCAGCTTTGACACCATTCAGCAGATGGTGGGCGATCTGGGATTTGAGTATGACCTGATCAGCGATCCAACGGACTTATTGAGGGATCCTGCTCGGATGGCCGAGTATGACATCCTGTTTTTCAACTGCGGAATGGACACGGGTTGGTCGTTCTACTCGGACGAAGTCACGGCGAACGTTCGGGATTATGTGTCGGCCGGTGGCTCGCTGTACGCTTCGGATTGGGCGTACGACCTGGTGGAGCGTTCGTACCCCAACATGCTGGAGTTTGTCGGCGAGGATGGGGTGCTCGGCTCTGCCCGAGTCGGGGCGTCGGGAACCGTCGCGGCGCAGATCAATGATCCAGCGATGATGGCTAGCTTGGGCTCCTCCAACGCCGAGATTCAATACGATCTGTCGAGTTGGGTGGTTCCAACCGACGTTGGCGACGGAGTAGAATTAATGTCCGGAACGACTCCACTTTACTTTGGTGGGACGACGGGCGCGGTACTGGCGGCCCGCAGCCAGCAAGGGGACGGGCAGGTGTTGTTTACGACCTTCCACCACGAACCGCAGATGAACTGGCATATGGATGTGCTGTTGAGAGAGATCGTGCTGTCTCTGTGATGGTAAAGGGCTTGACGATGTGGGCCGATTGCACTTCGGTGACCCCGAACGAGGAGGGATAAGGAAAGCTCCAACGAACCTGCCATTGGGTGGCCTTTGCTCCGGTGGGTTTGTTTTCGTGGTAGCGTCCCCCGTGGAGAGGCTGTGACCACAGATCGCGAGCGCTTGCTGCGGCGGGGCGACTACATCGGGGGATCCTTTGTTACTCCCGAGAGGGTGGACGGCTACGTCGTCGGGGTCAACCCTGGGGATCGCTCGGATGTCCTGGGGCGGTTTCCGTTCTCGGAGACGTCGGTCGACGAGGCGATGTCTGCCGCCGGAAAAGGCGCGCTGATCTGGCGGAAAATCCCGATGACGGATCGCGCCAATGCGGTGCGGCGGTATCGGGAGGCGTTGGGTCGGTTTCAGGAGCGATTTGCAGAGCTTCTGACTCGAGAGACGGGCAAACCGTTGTGGGAGAGCCGCCAGGAAGTGGTCGCTGCGATTCGCGCGGTGGACCTGCTGTTGGAAGATGGTTTGGTGCTGTTGCAACCTCGGGTTCTCGACGAACGCGAAGCGCGCAGCGACTATCGGCCGCGCGGTGTGGTTGCGGTGATCGCACCCTACAATTTCCCGTTGTTGATTCCGACGCTGCAAATCGCCGCGGCGTTGTTGTCCGGAAATACAGTGGTGTTCAAGCCGTCGAAGTTCACCCCGGGTTGCGGCCAAATGATCGGCGAAATGATGGATCGATGCCGGCTTCCGCGGGGTGTGTTCAACTTCGTTCAGGGCTCCGGAAGCGGGATCGGTAGTAAACTGGTTGTCCATCCCGGGTTGGATGCGCTGCTGTTTTCGGGATCCTTCGCGACCGCGATGGCGATCCGCAGAGCAACCTTTGAACGCCCAGAACTTCCCACGTTGTACCAATGCGGTGGCAAAGGCTGCGCCATCGTTTTGGACGATGCGGACATCAACCGTTCGGTCTACGAGGTGCTCGTCGGCGCGTTTTTGACGGCGGGTCAACGGCACAACAGCACCGGTCGCGTGATCGTCACCCGCGGGATTTTTGACGCCTTCATTGAGCGCTTAGTGCGCCAAGCCGGGCATTTGAACATCGGTTACGGCTTTGACGACGACACCTTCCTGGGACCCGTGATTTCGGAGAACTTCCGTGGTCGGGTGCGGCGTTTCGGGCGGCAGCTCGTTCAGGCCGGACACCCGGTTCTGCTCGCCGGCGGAAATCGCGAGGTGGAAGGGCACAAGGGCTTTTACGTAGCGCCGGCGATTTACCAGATTCAGTGGTCTAAGGGGCAGGCAGTGCTCGAAGACGAGCCTCCAGGGCCGACTTTAATGGTGTACAAGGTGGACGCTTGGGACGAAGCGGTCCTCCTGCACAATCAGCTGGTTTATCGTGCTTCGACGTCGCTTTTCACTGATCCGGAGAGCCCGGAACTGGACGAGGTGGCGAGCCGGCTGAAGACGGGATCGCTTAATGTGAATCGAGGAACGATTGGGGCTTCCTTGCGCTTGCCGGCGGTCGGCCTCGGACGGTCGAGCAACGGCATTCCGGCGGGAATCGACTTGTTGCGGTTCTTGTCGACGCCAAGATCGACCCTGGTGGAACGACGACCCTTTGATCCGGCACAATCCGTCCCGGGAACCAATTGGGATCGCGGAGAATTTCCAGACCTGTCGGGGTCGTTGATGCCGGAGAAGCTATGAAGGCGCTTGGATGGGGACTTCTGCTTCTGGCAACCGGGTGTCCAAAACACCACAATACCGCGATGGCCAACCTTCAGACGGTCGCGCCGGCCCCTCGAGCGGTGGAATGGCGGGAGCAGGTCACGATCAACGATGCCGTGATGCTCAGCATTAAAGTGTGGCAAACCTGGGAAGGACCTCGGTTTGAGGACGGTCGCGAAGTGTATACCGTCGTGGAAAAGCAGGACGACGGTCGCGGAGTGCAGGTTCGTCAGCAGTTTGACGTGTTTTATGGTCCGGAGGGGTACGGCTATCTGGGGACCCGCCCCGAGGGAGGGCCGTTAGACCCGTATAAACCGCCAGAGGTGGTGCTGCCGTTGGAGCCGGTGGTTGGCGCCACCTGGTCTTCCGTGCATCGAAAGGGGGTCACGGATTCCGATCGCTCGTGTGAGCTGATTGAGTCGGATCTGTGCAAAGGAGGCATGGTTTCGGTGTGCGATACGGTTCGCCCGGACACGCGGGTGGTCACGCGGGATCACTTTTGTCCAGTGATCGGCTGGGCGGGGTATGAATCGCTGTTTGTCCGGGAAGGACAACGGGAACGGCGGTGGACTGAGGCGCTCACGAAGGATGGCATCGACTTTGGGCCCCGCTAGCTAGAAATCGCTGGTAAGCCCGATCACTTCGTCACTTGTTGCGGGTTCGTGGTCGCGGCCGATGAGGCCAGCAGCCGGGGGGCCGTTCTGTGCGGCGATTCGTGAACGAATTTTGGGAACCTCCCCGGAATGGGCATGTCGTGTGGTAAAACTTCGGCGTCCCGAGGTGCCCCCTGTATTCGCTCCTGTTTGTATTGTCGGCTTGGGCCGCCCCTTCGCCGGATTCGGCTATCGACTTTCCGAGCAGCGCCACGCTGACGGAGGAGCAGCGCCAGACCCGCCTTGACCCGGAAAAAATGCGACCAACGGGCCGAATCGAATCCGTCGTGGTCTATCCCGACCGTGCTGCGATCACGCGCGTGGTGGAAGTGGACGTTCTGCCTGGCGTAAATTCGGTGGCGTTTCTGGATTTGCCGCCGGCGCTCGATGAACGGACACTGCAGGCAGAGGGTTCGGGCGTTGAAGGCGCGAAATTACTCGGGCTGGATGTGGTTTCGCGCGAGTTGGCCGAGGATCGACGCCGTCGCGTGTCGGAGCTGGAACAGCTGATTCAAGAAGTGCGGGATCAGATCCGCGCCGACAACGACCTTGAAGCGGCCGCGAATGTGGAGCTCGGCTTCTTAAAGGCCCTTCAAACTTCCGCCGCGGCGCAGATCTCCAAGGAGTTGATGTTCGCCCCGGATACGCCGGCGCACGCTCGAGATCTCTCGGAATTGCTTGAGAAAAGGGTTCCGGAGGTGCTCGACCGGATTCGGATGGCGCAGATTGCGGCTCGGGACAAAGGTGCGCGGTTATCTGCGTTAGAACGTGAATTGGAGACGGTCCGGGGCGCGGCACAGTGGGCTCGGCGAGATGTGCAGGTGCAGATTGAAAGTCCGGCCGCCGGGAAAGTCAGAGTTCAACTCACCTACGTCCTGCCCGGCGCGTCTTGGTCTCCGGCCTACGATGTTCGGGGGCGGCCCGATGCAGACCGCGCCGATCTGACGATGAATGCGCTGGTGGTGCAGACTTCCGGTGAAGATTGGTCCGGTGTGAAGCTGACGTTATCCACGGCCCGTCCTTCGGGTGGGGTGACGCCGCCGATCCTGTCGCCGTACTGGATGGAGCGGGCGGCGGTCTATTCTTACGACGAGTACCCCGCCGCGGGTGGCGGTCGATACGATGCCGAGAAGGAGGACGCTGGTTTTGCGAAGCAAGCGGATGCGCCCGCCGAGCCGATGGCAGTGGTCAGTGCCGTTGTCCATGAACAGGTCGTCGCCAGTTCGTTTGAAATTGTCGGTGAAACGACTATTGTAGGAGACGGAACTCGACGAAAAGTGCGGGTTACCGATGTTGAGCTGGCGGCCGAGTACCGGGATGTGGCTGTACCTCGGATCGAAGAAGCGGCTTTTCTCGTGGCGCATTCCAAGTGGGAACAAGGATGGCCGTTACTTCCCGGCGAGGTGTCCGTATTTTTGGGCGATTCCTTTATTGGAAGTTCGCACATCCCGCTGGCGGGCCGCGGCAGTGAACTGGAATTAGGCTTTGGACGGGACGAAGCGGTTCAGATCAAACGGGAGATTGTGCAGGACATGACGTCCCGTCCGAATTGGTTGGGGGCGATCACCACCACCCGAGAGTGGAAGTTCACCGTGACCAACGGACGAAAAGCGCCGATGTTGGTGGAGATCCGCGATCGGATTCCTCAAACCGCGATGGCGCGGGTCAAGGTGAAGGCGATCGGCGATCCTCCTACCGAAATCGAACCTGAAGGATTGGTGAGCTTCGAGCTGGATATGGAGCCGGCTCGCGAGGTGTCACGATTGTTCGGCTACACCGTACAATACTCGAAGAAACATTCGCCTGGAGTGATCGAATGAGCGCCTTGTTGTGGGCGGCCCTGGCTTGGGCCGATGTTCACTCAGTGGATGCCGAGCCGCGTTCGGTGGTGGTTTTCGCGGATCGGGCGCGGGTAACGCGCACGGCGACCTTGGATTTGCCGGCGGGCGAGCAGGAGATCGTATTTGTGGGCCTGCCATCGCAAGCGCTCACCGAAGGAATCACCGCGGACGCCCGAGGAAATGGGGTGTTGAGGGGGATCGACCTCAAACGGATCGCAGCCTCCCAGATCGCCGACGAACGGGTGGCGGCCATTCAACAGGAGCTTGAAAAGCTCTATATCGAACGCCAGACCGCGAACGATGAGATGACCGCCGCCAACGCATGGTTGACCTCCACTACCTCCGCGCGAACCCAGGCGGCAAAAGCCCTTTCCGCTCAGATGCTCTACGGAAGCGGTGCGGCGGAGCTGACCTCCTCCATTCGATCCAGCCTGTCTGCCGATGAGGTAGCGGCGCGAAAGGCATGGCGCGCGGCGGCGATTCGCACGAGGGACATTGGGGACAAGGTGTCCGCCCTGGAGCGGGAACGCGACACCTTGGGGTCCTCGGCGACCGACACCTTGAATGCGGTGGTTCACCTGGACCTAAGTCGCGCTGGCCGGGTGGAGGTCGATCTTTCCTATTTGGTGATGGGAGCCTCTTGGGTGCCGCGGTACGATCTCCGAGGTAATGCTGAAACAGGTAAGGTAGAACTTGCACTTTCCGCGATGGTGAGCCAAACCAGCGGGGAGGACTGGGGGGCAGTCAAGCTGACCGTCTCTTCGGCGAAACCGGGTTTGGGTACCTCGATTCCGATGTTGGACCCGTTTTGGCTGGAGCGCCCTCGACAATACTACGACGATGCCCCTCGAACGATGTCGGTCGAGACCCGCCGCCCTTCCAAGAAGGCGGAATCGGTGGCCGCGGCGCCGATGGCGGAACCTGAGTACAAACCTATGGAAGTGGCGCAAGCTGCCGTGTCCATAGAGCTCGCGGCGACGGCGTTTACGGTGTCGCGACCGGAGGATGTGGATGCCGACGGCACCGAACGAAAGGTCCTGCTTACCACCGAAAACCTAGATGCAAAGCTGGAGTACGTGATCGTGCCGCGGCTGGACCCGCGCGCATACCTCGTCGGTAAGGTGAAAAATACGGCCTCGTTCCCGTTGTTGCCGGGAACGGCGGGGGTATTCCTTTCGGGCGCCTACCTGGGGGACATGCAGTTGGCGACCGTTGCCCCCGGAGAGTCGTTTGATGTGGCCTTTGGGGCCGATGATCGCGTAAGTGTGCGCCGAACGCCGAAAAAGATCCAGGAAGGAAAGAACGCGTTGATCGGCAAGCGAGCGACCTCCACTTGGGAGTGGGACATTCGCGTTCGAAACGGACATAAGCGTGCGATCGAGGCGCGCGTTTCTGAGCAGATTCCGATCAGCACCCGCGAAGATGTGAAGGTGGAACGTCTGACTTCGGTTCCCGAGCCCAAAGCCGAAGACAACGGCGTCTTTCAGTTTCCGTTGTCGTTGGCCGCTGGCGCAGAAAGCACGATTCATTGGGGTTATTCGGTGACTTATCCGACGGAACTGAATTTGGGGTGGATGGAATGAGCCTCATCGCATGGGTATTTGCGGCGTACGCGGCGGACTTGGATGTGACGTCCAAGGTGTCCGAGGTCACGGTGTATGTCGATCGGGCGCGGATTACGCGGTCGGTGACGGTCGATGTGCCCGCTGGGCGCACCGATCTGGTGTTCGACGATCTTCCGATTCAGCTTCTTCCAGCCTCTCTCGCGGCCGAAGGGGAGGGCTCAGCCGGGGCGACCTTGACCGGGATCGACCTTCGCCCCGAACGCGGAATCGAAGATCGGGACGCGCGTGTGGCGAAGCTCCGATCGGAGCGGCGGGTGTTTGAGGATCGCGTGGCCCAAAACAGCGATGTGGTTTCGCGCCTGCATGCTGAGATTGCGTTTTTGGGGTCATTGAGCCCGGTTGCGCCCCCTGCGTTGGAGCCTGGTGTGTTTCTGGCCAAGGACGTTGGCGCGCAGATGGCGGGTTTGTCCTCGCGTGTGGGTGCCGATCTTCGCACGTTGTATGCGGAGTTACGTGCGGTGGAGCAGGCCACGGCATCGGACAACAAGGAGATTGCCCGGATCGATCGGGAGATTGCACAGCTCGCGAGCGATGGTTCATCGGACGCGATGCGGGTTGCAGTGGGCCTGGATGCCGCGAAAGCGGGGAAAGTGACTATTCGATTGGCGTATGTGGTGACCGGTGCCGGTTGGGTACCGCACTATGACGCGCGCTTCCAGCTTGCAGACGCTTCGGTCAAACTCGATCTCTCCGGAGAGGTGCACCAGAGTACCGGTGAAGATTGGACGGACGTGCGTTTGATCCTGTCCACGGCGGCACCGCAACAGGGAACCGCGCCGCCGCGGCTCGATCCATTTTGGTTGCAAGAGCAGTACTACCGAGAACGGGATGGCTACGCCGAAGAGGAGGGGATGTACGATTCGGACGACGCGGGAATGGCGTTGGGTTCGACCGCGATCGCGGATCGGGTCACCGCCTTCGAATTTACCGCTACTCGTGCGGAAGATGTGCCGGCGGATGGCACCGTTCGTCGGGTGTTTTTAACCAGCCTCGCCATGAATGGCGATGTGATCCATGAGGTCGTCGCGCGCAAAGTGGAGTCTGCTTACCTGACCTCAAAGGTGACGAATACCGCTGAATTTGCGTTGATGGCGGGCTCGGTTTCCTCGTATTTGGGCACCGCCTACGTGGGCGAAGGCCGAATGGGTGTGGTGGCCCCCGGCGAAAAGACCAATTTCTCCTTTGGTGTTGACGACCGTGTGAAAGTGGAGCGCCGCCGTGTGGACCAGACCGAGGCTGCGGCGAAGCCTCTGGGCAACCGGGAACGTAAAAAGTACGCCTGGAAAACCAAGATCACCAATCGGACCGGCAAGGCGATTCAGGTGAAAGTATCGGACCAAATTCCAGCAACTCGGGATGCTGCGTTCAAGGTGGAACCTGCGTTGGTGCCCGACCTGACGATCGGTGCGTCCGGGGTGTTTTGGTGGGACGCGAAGATCGCCGATGGCAAGGATCAGGAGTTTGTGACTGCCTACGAGGTGAGTTGGCCCGAGGGCGATCGACCAAACCTCATGGAATAGGCCTTATAGGGCTACAAAAGCGACGTACAAGCCGGAGATCAATCCGACCACCAACAACGCACCATGGGCGGCCTTCCACCACAGGGGATTGTCGGGGGTCTGGTAACTTCGGCCGGTGGCGAGAAACCATTCTCCCAACGGAATGGCGACGAAGCCCATGGTCAGCGCTGAGGGGAAGAACCTTTCGGCCGTCTGCAGAAGGAGGGCATTGATCCCCAGCAACAGGAGCCCGGCACCGATCAACACTGCGCCGGCGATCCGCGCTTGCATGGTTTCTTTAGGATTCATGGGCACTCCCTCCGCACGATGCCACAAGTCGCGTTGCGGGGCAACTTCGGTAGTTAGTCAACGCGCGTGACTGTCAATTGATTTACTAATGAAATCGAGGGGCGGTTGACAAAGTGCCCGTCCACGGCCACGGTACAGCGTGGGGGATGTATGTGGTGGATCGGCTTGGCGTTCGGCGGGGACCTACCGGAAGGCATCATTGCCGTGGAGGAGGTCGCCTGGAAAAGTGTGGTTGCGGCCGAGTATCTCCTTACGGATGAGACGATGGCGTTGGAGTCGGTGAGCTGCCTCGCGGAAACAACCTTTTTGGTGGACGGTTCGGTCAAGGTCGCTGCGGTGGGGGGATGCCCGGAACCGATTGCAGGTGCCGTGCATACGGCATTGGAAGCATCGATCGCCAAGAAAGCGTACGCCGCGGTCACGCCCAGTGCGGTGGTGTTGGTGAAGCTGATGCGGCCGGCGATCTGGCGCAATGCGAAGGAGGAAACCTCGCTGGGGGCCGCCATCCACGTTGAAAAGCCAGAAAAATACTATGATAAACCACCTTTTCGGCCCCCCGAAGTGAAACCTGGCAGCTGCGACGTTGAGCTGTGGGTGAACGCCGAGGGCGAGCCGTACGCCATCGATATGCGGCGTTGTCGGGCCAATTTGGTCCTGGGGATTCAGGGAGCCGTGAGCCAATGGCGGTACACACCGGTGGTGCAGGACGGTGTAGCGGTGCCGGTGCGGTTTATGGATTCCGTAGCGGTGACGGCGACCTTTGGACGATAGGATAGTAAAGCACTTGACGATCTACGCGTCGATCGGGCCGGGGTAGCTCGGTCGCTCGTCCAGTTCCAAGGGCAGCGGTAGCCGGATCACGAAGGTGGACCCCTGACCAACGCTCGATGTCACGTCCACATTGCCGCCGTGGGCTTGGACGATCCGCTGGCAGATCGCCAAACCGAGCCCGGTTCCTTGATCTTTGGTCGTAAAAAACGGGACAAACAGATTGGCCATGTGCTCCGGGGCGATGCCCACACCGGTGTCGGTGACGGCGATTTCAAGCGCGGGACGCTGGTTTCGGTCCACGCTTCGCCGGGTGTTGACGTACAGGGTGCCCCCGTCCGGCATGGCCTGAAGCGCGTTTTGAAGCAGGTTTAGCAGAACCTGCGTCAGTCGGGCGCGATCGAGTGGAAGGGACGGGAGATCTCCGGCGAGTTCCTCGATCATTTCGATGTTCGGCGGCAATCCTTGGGCGCGAACGAGGGTCAGCGTGTGGCTCACCAACGCATTGATGTGATCGGGGGAACGTTTGAGCTCAAAGGGGCGCGCATAATCCAGGAATTGGCTGACCACGATGTTGAGGCGATCCGTCTCGTCGAGCACCACCTGCAACATTTCAGCGGCGTCTTCAGGAAGGGCTTCCGATTGCAAATATTGAGCTGCCCCCTTGATCCCCGCGAGGGGGTTGCGGATCTCGTGGGCGAGGCCTGCGGCCATGGCACCAAGAACGGCCAAGCGATGTTCCTGTTCTAACGCTTGGAAATCTTCGATGTTCAGCAGCATCACGCTGACGAGGTCGGCGAGATCCAACAGCCGATCGATCTCCTCACTGGAAAAACCATCGGACCATTCGTCATCCCGGAGCAGCATCCATCCAAACACCACCCCTCGCGCGACGAAGGGAACGGCCAGATCTGCGCGCATTTCGTCGAGCAGAGCGAGGATTTCGTTGACTTCGGGGGCGGTCCGTCGTTCGGCAAGCAGGGTAGGTCGAAAGTACCAATCGCGATCGCCGAGAAATCCGTCGGCAAAAGGGTGAGGAGCAACCGCGGTGAGAGGAGGTTCATCCGAGAATCCGCGATGTCCGGTGCACGTAAACGCCTGCACTTTGGCGTCCCAGAGGTACACCGAGCAGATCGGCACGCGACCTGAGGCGTGGAGCCGCGACAACAGAAGATCGGACAGGCTTTCCTGCGAGGTGATCGTGCGCAGCGTCTTGCGCAACGAGATCATGGCTTCGGCCAATTGTTGGCCGCGTTGGTTGAACAATCGGTTCGACCACCAGGTGATGGAACGCTTGGATGGCTCGTATGCGGCCAAAAACGCCAACGAACCGAGGAAAATCTGAAAAGTCCCGTGGAGCGGATGGTCGGTGAAGGTACCAAACCAGACCACGGTGATGCCGTCGACCAAAACCAGCATCAGAGCCGAAAAAACCAGCGACGCGCCTCGACTGAACAGCTCGTGCATGTCGAGCAGGCGGGACATGACGAGCGTATGGTGCAAAAAGTAGATCGCAAGCCCAGTGAGCAGCACCGAGATCGGCGGAACGCTGCCCTGGAGGATCACCCCCCGCATGGCCAGAGGGACGCTTTCAGTGACGAATGGCGCTTCGACGGTGCGCACGATCTGTTCGACCGCGGTCATGCCTACCGCACCGATGGTCATTCCGAGAAGATAGCGCATTCGAAGCCGATCCACGCGGAGATCGGTCTGATCGTACACCACCCAGAGCCGGTAGATCGCGAACAAGAAGGCTGCACAGGTAAAGATGCCGGCTGCAATCCCGGGAGGTGAGCGTTTATCAAGGTCGAAATACGCGATCGCGTGCCACGCAAGACTGGGCGGGAGAACGATGGCGCTGGCCAGGAACAGCCGGCCGACGTACACCGAAGGCGGAGAGTCGGGGCGAAATAGTCGGTCTACACACCATAATGCGAAGGCTGGCACAAAGCCGCCGGCGGCCATGTACAGGATTCGAAAGCCGATCAAGCCGGGGATCAGCGACAACGCAAACGAAAAGTAAGCGATGGATACCGTGCAGCCGACGCCGAGGAACGCCAAACGCGCCGGCTCTTGGCGATCGGACCACCACGCACGCAGCGAAAACACGGCGGTGAGCAGGGCAACGGTAAAGTACAGAAGCGTGGTCACGGATTGCTGTAACCTTGGGCTGGCACGCTTGGACGCGGACGGGTAGGAATCGATCGATGACGCAGGGATTTTACGAGCAACTTCACGTGGATCCGACCGCCTCGCCGCGGGAGATCCGCACGGCCTATACCCGGGTGGTGGCGCAATTGCTCAAGCGCCGTAAGGCGGTCTTGGAAAGAGGCGGAGATCCGTCTCCTTTGGAGCTTGCACGCGGTCAGGCCGAGGAGGCGTGGCGGGTGCTTTCCGATCCGGTTCGTCGTCGCCGGTATGACGCGATGCGTGCGGTGGCCCTCGATGGATTTAGCGCGGATGGGGCCGAGCTTTGGCGCAGGGTTGCCGGAGCTCTCGTACATCCTGCCGCTTCCGCTGCGGCGGAATTGCTTCGGGTGAGCACGAATTTGAAGGTGGGGGCGCTGCCGCCGGCGCCGCGGTCGGACCGAAAATACACACACGATGACGAGATCACCGTGATCGCGACCACCCCCAAGCGGCGCCCAGAGCCGGTACCTTTTCAGCGGGCGGACGGTGGAGAATCCACCGCAAACCTTCGTCGTCCGGAGGTCAGCGAGCCCAAGGTGGTGTCGTTGCCGTCGAGAGGATCAGCACCGGAGCCCGTTTCTCTGCATGCAACGCCAGAGCCGGCCTTGCGGGTGGTGGATGGTTCGCGCGCTTCGGCGCCCGTGGTGATGATGCCTTCGCGCAAGAAGCCGGTTTCTTCTGAAGACATTGCGCAGATGGTGGACAAGAACGGGTATAGCGGGGCTCTGTTGAAAGCGGTCCGCGAAGCTCGGGGGCTGACGCTGCAAGAGATGTCCGATACGACCCGCATTTCGGTGAAGTACTTGGAAGCGATCGAGGGCGATCACTTTGATCATCTTCCATCCGCCACTTTCGTTCGAGGGTATGTGCGCGAAATGTCGCGGCTGCTTGAGCTGGACGACGAATCGGTGGTTGCGGGCTATATGCGCCGCTTGCGCTAATGCCGAAGGTTCTTCAGGAAGATCGCCTCGATCGCGCGATTGTCGTCTTGTTCCCGGACGTCTCCCGATCGCGCGCCGCGGCGCTGATCCGCGAGGGGGCCGTCCGTGTGAACGGAAAAGTGGTCGAGAAACCAGCCGAATCGGTGGTTCCGGGCCAGGACGTGGAAGTGACGATGCCGGACGCGGCGCCTGATACGGCGATCGCCCAAGAGCTTCCGTTGCGTATTGTGTACGAAGACTCGGATCTGTTGGTGATCGACAAGGATGCGGGGATGGTGGTGCATCCGGCGCCCGGCCACGCGGACGGCACGCTGGTGAATGCTCTGCTCCATCATGTGGACGATTTATCGGGGATCGGCGGAGTACTTCGGCCTGGGATCGTGCATCGGCTCGATCGCGGAACCTCCGGGCTGTTGGTGGTGGCCAAGCACGACAAGGCGCACCGATGGTTGGCCGAGCAGTTTGCCGAACACACGGCCGGCCGGCGATACTTGGCCTTGTGCCTAGGGAGTCCAAAGGAGAATCAGGGTACCGTTCGCAGCCTGTTGGCGCGGCACCCGACGGATCGCCTGCGGTTTGCGTCCGGGGAGCGCGGGAAAACAGCCGTGACCCACTGGACCTGCGTGTCTCGGGCGGGGACGGTCAGCCTGATCGAATGCCGTTTGGAGACCGGTCGAACCCACCAAGTGCGGGTTCACCTTTCCGAGCAGGGGTGGCCGATCATCGGGGATCCGTTGTATGGTCGGCGTTCAACGAAGCTTCCGGCGACCCTGCGAGGGCTAGTCGACCCCGAACGTCCGCTCTTGCACGCCTGGCAGCTTCGTTTGGTGCATCCCGACGGGAGCGAACGCCTGTTTACGGCGCCGCTACCCGCAGATTTCGTGGCCGCCCTTGCCGCCCTGGAAGTACCGGTGCCGGAGTTCGCTTAGACGCCTCTCTTGGCGCGGCATTCAGGCGTCGGTGTCGGGTGTGCACTCATCGGGGTTTTCGTTTTCGACGAGGGTCAAGCCGCCGATCCGCACACCGGTGACGTCCACCGCTTCGACGACGAGACAGTACTCTTCGCCGTCGGAGGTGCATGGAGCGCAGGGGGTACCCAGAAATTGCTCCAATTGCGCGCAATCGATCCCGAATTCGGAATATTCACGGAGATCCGCTTCCCCTTGGAAACGACCATCGACCAGGGTATCGGCGGTCAGCCCGCCGCTGATGCTCACATTGTGGACCACGACGGCGATCGTCTGGACTTCGAACTCCATTTGCTCCGCCTGCACCGAAATGTAGGGGTTTCCACTGAAGTCGACGTCTTCGAAAGTGACGGTGGGGTAGCACGGATCTTGCTGGTAGGAGTCGCCGCTGGTCTCTTCCCCGACGCCGAGAAGGCAGCTTAGATCTTCGCCTTCCACGTCGGTGACTCCAAGCAGGAACACCCCTTGGAAGAACTGACCGATCAGCACCCCCGCGCCGGGAGGAGAAACCCAGGTTGCGGAGGTCAAATCCACCGTGTAGGTGTCGCCTTCGAGGGTGGTGGGGTCGAGCGCTTCATCGAGCGTGCCAACGACGAATGATCCCGAAGCTTCACTTTCGCACGCTTGAACGCTCCATTCGATGGTGGCGCCCGCGGGCCAGCCGCCGTCGGGGGTGAAGGTGGCGGTATTGTCGGACACCGTGGTCGTACCAGCGATCGCTTCGTCGGCGTCAGTGGCCACCGTGAACGTGGCTTCGGTCACGGTGCCGTCGAGGGTGACCACCAAAGCGGTGCTCGCCCCCACTGGGCCCGCACCGTCCGCTGGCGTCACGCTCGCGAATTCCGCGGTGCACTCTTCAATCTTGTTTCCGTCACAGGCGGAAAGGAGCGCAGCTCCCAGGAGAGCGCGCTGGATCACATGCCACCACAGTCAGGGTAGAATTCTTCATCGATGTGGAGCGACTCGTCGTAGTCGGCTTCCTCTGCGGTGATCCACACCTGGATGCACTTCTCTTCCTGATCTTCGCAGGGGACGCAGTCGTCGCCGAGCAGTGCAACCAAGTCGCAAGCGTCACCGGCTTCGGGCGGAAGCTGGCTTTCGACCGAACGCAAGTCCAACAGGCCGGTCACGGAGACGGCTTCGATCTTGTCGGCATCTTGGTTAAACGAGCCTTGGAAGTCGAGATCTTCGACGCGTACTTCAAAGGTGTCACCAGCGGGAATGATCAACTCATCGGTCTCGGCGGTGAACGTCGGATTGTCGCTGAAGTCGACGTCCGCAAATTCAAGGACGGGGTAGCAGGACTGTTCCGGCCCGTCGACGCCTTCGGAGCCAACCGATCCGGAAACGGACAGGCTCTCGTCC
>SYKL01000312.1 GCA_005797785.1 Pseudomonadota bacterium
AGATCGCCGCAGCTTTGAAAGGGGTGCACTACGGTGGCGTCGTCCGCGAAAGTAACGATCGCAAGGCTATCCATCGGGCCCAGACTGCTGGACAGCGCGGCAATGGCTCGCGATGCGTGGTCAAACTTCGAAACGCTGGGTTGTGAAGGGTCGTCCGATGCAATCATCGATCCGGAGGCATCCAGGACAACGACGATGTCGACGCCGCTGGAAGTGGCGGGGAACCCCAGTTCCAACTCGAGGGAGTGAACTTGGTGGGTCGAACGCGAGATGCGGGCGTCGATGCGTAGGTCGCCGGGTGCAAATTCGGGTGCTACGGGCGGTATCGACGCATGTGAAAATCGGTCGGCAAGGCGTGGAACCAAAAAGATCGCTGCGATGGCGGACAAAGCTAAGCCGAACGTGAGCCGAGCGCGCGACATGGACACCTCAGGCGCTAAGACCTCGGGGACGGCCGCCAGTTCCGAAAAAAGCGATCACTTTGGCGCGCGAAACACCGTTGGCGTGTGCGCAGGCGGCTCGGTCGTCGGGTCGTTGGGCCGATAGATCTTAGGCTTTGGCTTCGGTGGAGGGCGCGGGTTGGAGGGCTTCGCGTCGGGTGGAGGCTCCACGCCCAGGGCGACAGACCAAGCCTTGTGGATCGGCTCTGGAACGGAAGCTTCCGTGGCATCCACCCGGAGTCCGCGGACGCCTCGCGCCAGCAAGGCCTCCAGTGCAGGAACGGCCTCGGGGCGCTCTTGGCGAATCAGATCACCGATCGGGCCATTCCACATTTTCTGTGAGTAATACACTCGACGCGCCCACCATTGGACCGCTGGATCTTCGGCTGCCAGGCCCACTTCGGCGAGACCGGCGGCGGCGGATGCCTCCAACCAGAGGTCGCGCATCAGGTGGTCGGCCACCACGCCGGGTCCGAGACGATCCAGGATGGCCTCCGCGAATTGGTCGGAAGGTCCGGAGGTCTCCCAACCCTCGATTCGGGCTTCGATGCCTCCTTGCGCGGGCTGGAACCAATGAGGGAGGTTGCTTTCGGGGAGGTCGCCCTCAAAATACCGAAGTAGGGTTTGGAACGCCTCTGGCGAGCTTGCCCGCGCTTCCAGAAGGGGGCGTTGATCGGAGTCGTTGAAGCAGCTCCAAACGGTGTGGTAGACGCTGCCGTGATCGAGGCTGATCTTCATCGCGTCGCGGAGAATATGCAACGAACGGCCACAATCACCGCGTCGGGAGGCCGCCACGGCGTCGTGCTGGGCGGTGCCACCCGGCGGTGGCTGCAGAAACTTTTCTTGCCGGTGCGGTGCCCTACGGGGTTCTGGCGGAAGACTCGGCGCAAATACGGCAGGCGTGGTGTCGATTGCGGACGGAACGGGCAGAGGGGCGCTCGGCACTTCGCCACCGACGGTTTCCACAATTCTCACACCGACGGGCTGATCTGGGAGTTTGTCGCCTCCCATCAACACGCGGACGCCCACGAAAACGAGCAGGGCGCCGAGGACCACGCTGATGCCGGCCGCCACAAATCCGATGGCGATCTTTTGAGGCGGCACGGCAGGCGGTTTGGGCTTGGTGGCGCTCGTTCGCGCGGTGCCGACGGTGGCGGCGGGTTCGACCCCTGCCCGATGGGGGGCCGGCGCGGGCGTCGCTGGGATTGCCAGCATGGAGGCATTGGAAAGTGTTTGTTCGCCTTCGTCCTCGACCAGGGCGACGGGAAGGTCCAACTCCTCCGGCTCGGGCGGTGGCTCTTCGTCGGTGGGATCGTAGGCATCCTCGGTATCTTGGGGAACTTCTCCCGCGAGAGGTGGCGCTCGGGTGACCGCGAGTGCAATGGCCGTGGAGTTGTCTTCGCCCTCGCGGGCTGCCACCAATTCCAGAGCTTCGTCCACTCCACTTTGCGGATCGCGCCAGGAAATCCGCCCGAGATCGGCGTCCGAAAGGACGCGATGGACCCCGTCGGTACACAGAATCACCCGGTCGCCCTCGGAGAGTTCGTGGGGACCCGATACCTCCACGTCCACCTGACGATCCGTACCTAACGAGCGGGACAATACGTTGGCTTCGGGGTGTGAGAGGGCATCTTCGGGGGTGAGGAGTTCGGCCTCGATAAACAGGTTGACCATGGTATGGTCGCGGGTCATGCGTTGGATTTGGCCATTTCGTACAGCATACACGCGAGAATCGCCAACATGGGCAACCCAAAGTTTGCCGTCGTCCAAGACCACCGCGGCGATGGCGATTCCGATCCCGCTCATCACTTGGCGCCTTGACGTGTCGTGGATGGCTTGGTTGGCTTTCAACACCGACGATGACAGCCGCCCGGCGATCGAAAGTGCGTTTACCGCTTCGGTGTAGGACGATTGTACAGTGCGAACAGCCAATGCCGATGCTTGGCCGCCGGCGTGATGGCTTCCTTTGCCATCGCACACCACTGCCACAGTCTGCGTACCTGCTTGGAAAACGCAGTTTGCATCTTGGTTTTCGTCCCGCAGCCGCGGTTCGGAGCGAAGCCCCCATTGGCCTGACAAGGTGGCCTCCGCGGAAGAATGTACCACCGATCCGCCTTGCCGACTGCGGTGTGCGATGTATCTGACCAAGGCGGAGGGACGGATGGGGCGTTCAGCGAGGACGTTTTCGGTGGTTGCGGTGGTGGTTCTGTTTGGACTGGGGCTTGCCCCTCCACCGGTGCGCGGTGCTGGCGTCGTTGCGGCGGATCATCGCCTCGCTTCCGAGGCGGGTGCCGAAATTCTGGCGCGAGGTGGGAATTCGGTGGATGCAGCGGTTGCAACAGCGCTGGCGTCTGGCGTCGTTCAGCCATCGGGAAGTGGCTTAGGCGGGGGAGGATTTGCCGTCGTAAGGAATGAGAAATATCCACGCGGGTTTGTGCTCGACTTCCGCGAAGTGGCTCCGGCAGCCGCGACGCAGGACATGTTTCTGGACGCAGAAGGCGGCGTTCAGAAGGGAGCCTCCACGAAATCGGGGCGGGCGGTGGCGGTACCCAGTGAGGGAGTGGGACTGTGGGCATTGCTTGAGAAGTTTGGTAACTTGCCAGCAAGTGAGGTGGTTGCACCGGCGGTTCGGTTGGCGTCGGGGGGATTTGAGGTGGGACCGCACCTTTCTCGTTCGTTGACCTCGAGCAAGGACATTGAGGTTACTTCGTGGTTTTTTGCGAGTGGAGCGACGATCAAAGAAGGGCAACAGTTTCGAAACCCAGCGCTAGCAAAAACGCTCACGCAATGGGCGAAAACGCGAGGGACCTACCTGAACCGGGGAGAGGGTGCGAAAGCGGTGCTTCGCCGGGTGGAGGCGGCTGGTGGCATTCTCACCGCCGAGGATTTGGCGGACGTTCGGCCGGTGGAACGGGAACCAGTGGTGGTCGAATATCGAGGTTATACGCTGATAACGATGCCGCCGCCGTCCTCGGGCGGTGTCGCTTTGGCGCAGATGTTGCGCGTGTTGGAGGGGTACGATCTGGCGGCGTTGGGCCACAACTCCTCCGATTACTTGCATCTTTTGATTGAATCGATGAAGCACGCCTATGCGGATCGCGCTCACCATTTGGGGGATCCGGATTTCGTGGAGGTTCCTGTCAAACCTTTATTGTCGGATGAGCGACGCGATGCGATCCGCCACGCGATTTGGCCGGGGCGTACGTTCGACACCGCCGCCTACGGAAAGTTGGTGGGGCCGCCGAAAGATGCAGGAACATTGCACATTTCTGTGTTGGACAGCGGTGGGACGGCAGTGGCGTTGACCACGACGATCAACACCAGCTTCGGTTCAGGATTGATGGTGCCAGAGCTGGGGTTCCCACTGAACAATCAGATGGACGATTTTTCTGCGGCGCCGGGGGTTCCCAATGCCTACGGCCTGGTGGGGGATGCTGCAAATGCAATTGCGCCTAAAAAACGTCCACTTTCATCAATGAGCCCGACCGTGGTGTTGGGACCGGACGGGCGAGTGGTGATGGTGATCGGCGCCTCTGGAGGAAGCCAGATCATTTCGTCGGTTTTGCAGGTCACTTTGAACGTGATCGATTTTGGAATGGATCCGGAAGAGGCGGTGTCCGCTCCTCGAATTCACCACCAATGGTTGCCGGACGAAGTGTGGGTAGAACCAGGAATTCCGTTGGATGTGCAACGGAATTTGGAGGCGCGCGGCCACAAGCTGCGGTTGGAGGAGACCTTTTCCTCGGTGCAGCTGGTGGTTCAGTCGCAGGAAATGGAAGGCGCGGCCGATCCACGAAAAGGCGGGACGGCCGCTGGAGTTCGGTGACTCTAACCGATAGTCAAGACCCTTGACTATCAGTGTTGATCTTCGAATTCTTTTCGGAGCGAAGCGAGGGCGGTGCGATCTTTGACCACGGCGCCGATTTGGCCGACGGTGAGGGCCGCGACAGCGGAGGCCAAATGCCCGCAATCGGTGGGACTCCACCCCTGGATCAGGCCATACAGGAAACCCCCGGCGTAGGCGTCGCCTGCTCCGGTGGTGTCGAGCGCTTTTACCCGACGAATGGGGATTTCTGAGAGCTGGCCCTTGTGCAAAACCAACGAGCCTTGGCCGCCCAATTTGACCACCAAGGTGGTCAGATTGGCGTCACGCGCGATGGTGTGAATGGCCTCTTCCGGAGGTTGACCCGCGAGTCCCCGCGCCTCGTCCGCGTTCAAGAACACGATGTCGGCGAATTCGCGGAGCACCATCCACACGCGATCTTTGACCTGGTGAACAACAAACGGATCAGAGGCATCGAAGGAGATTTTCGCGCCGGACTGTTTGGCATGGACCATCGCGGTCAACACCGTGTCGCACATGGGGCCACCGAGAAGGCCGTAGCCCTCAAAGTGAACAATGGTGGTCGTTGACAGGGCCGTTTCGAAGTCGCCGATGTGGGGAAGCTCGGTGGCTGCGCCGAGATCGGTGAGCATCGTGCGTTCGGCGTCCTGAGCGGAAATGATCGACAGGCACTTTCCGGTGGCGCGCTCGCGCGTAAAGCGAATGGCGTGCGAACCGCAGGCGTCTTCGACTTTCTTGGCGTACATCTGACCCATTTGGTCGTCACCGACAAGCCCGCACAGAATGGCTTTGCCACCCAGCAAACCCACGGTCGAGATGGTGTTAGCGCAGGAACCGCCGGATTCAAAGGTCACTTTATGGCGTCGGAGCCGCTCGTAGGCGGCCATCCAGGCGTCGTGGTCCACGGGATGCATCATGCCGCGTCGAAGGCCGAGTTCTTCGAGAACGGTGTCGTCTTCCACGACAACCAAGGCGTCCACCAGTGCGTTGCCAATTCCTGCGACGTCCCAGGCCATGTGCTCTCCGTTTTGGGGGCTAGGAAGTACCCGGACCGTGTGCAGGCGTCAAACCGGCGCGGACAAGCGTGTCACGCGGTGGTACCTAAACGGGGGGGCGTCACCGGTATGAAACTGCCTGACAAACGCGTGATCCTTGGCGTAGCGCTGGGTGCGGCGTTGCTGTTGTGGTTCTTGTCGGACGTGCACTGGGGGGAGTTGGCTGAGGTTCTCGGAAAAGTTCAGCTGCGTTGGGTGATCGCTTCGGCCGCCATGATGATGCTGGAATGGACCTTTCGCGGCGCGCGGTGGTGGATCCTCCTGCGGCATGTGGACAAGGAACTCCGCCTGTGGACTTGCGTTTCCGCGACATGGATTGGCTTGGGGCTGAACTCTGTATTGCCTCTTCGCGGGGGGGATTTGGTGCGTCCGGCGTTGGTGGCGGCGGATCGAAACCTTCCCTATTCGTTGACGATGTCCACGACCTTGATTGAACGACTGTTCGATTGGGGTGCGGTCTGTGGCATGTTATCGGTGATGTTTGCCGCTTTTCCTGCGGAGGTGATCGAACACAGCGCGGTGTTGTCCCAGATGAAATGGTGGAGCCGGGTCGCCTCCGTGGTCGGTGTTGTTGTTGTGGTCGGTACCTTTTCGCTGTTGGTGCCGGCCGTGCGACGGCGCGTCTTGGGTGCGGTGCAAAAGCTCCCGCTGGGCGTGCGCGGAACCGTGCAGATTCAAGTGGAGCAAGTGCTGTTGGGGGTGGAGACCGCGGGAAATCCGTGGCGGATCTTCGGCGCTTTGGGCTTGACCTGTGCGGTGTGGGCGACCGGAATTCTGTCGGCGCTGTATTTATTTCGGGCGATGGAGCTGCCGTTAGGGCTGGACGCAGCGGTCTTTGTGGAGGGAGCGCTCACCCTCTCGGTGGCCCTGCCACAGGCTCCCGGGTATTTGGGCGTTTTCCAGGTAGCTATGGAGGAAACGCTAAAACTCTTTGCCGCGCCGGTCGCCGTGGCGAAGGGCGCTGCGTTGGTATTTTGGGCGATCTGCTATCTGCCGGTCACGGCGGTGGGGCTATTGTTGGCGTGGCGACGAGGTTTGCCGTTGAGTCAGGCTACCGCCAAGTCGTAAAGTTGTTTACGATTTATGGTAAACAACTTTCCTTTTGAGCCTTCAGACGTCTTGCTGAGCTTCCAGCCAACGTTCGGCGTCCAAAGCGGCCATACAACCGCTCCCGGCCGCGGTGACCGCCTGCCGGTACACATGATCTTGGACATCGCCGCAGGCAAACACGCCGGGAATCGAAGTATAGGTCGAGTTGGGCTTGGTGATCAGGTACCCACTTTCATCGGCTTCGAGCTGCCCTTTGACAGCGGCTGTGTTGGGGACGTGCCCGATGGCGAGAAACAGGCCTTTTACGGGGAGATCGCTCTCTTCGCCGGTGACAATGTTCTTCAGGCGCAGGCCTTCGCACTTTTCGCCGCCATGCACATCGATCACATCGGTGTTCCACACAAATTCGATTTTCGGATTTTTCAAAGCGCGATCCTGCATGATCTTCGATGCGCGGAGTTTGTCGCGGCGGTGGATGACGATCACCTTGGACGCAAATTTGGTAAGGAAGGACGCCTCTTCCATTGCGGAGTCTCCGCCCCCAATGACCGCGACGGGGACATTCTGGAAGACAAAGCCG
>SYKL01000313.1 GCA_005797785.1 Pseudomonadota bacterium
CGCATTCGCCAGATTGTGCACCTCACGGACGATCAGGGATGGCGGATCGAAATCGAGAGTTGGCCGCTGCTGACCGAAATCGGCGGCGAATATGAAGTCGGCGGCGGGGCAGGGGGTTGGTACACCCAGGACGACTATGTGGACATCGTCGAATATGCCGCCGCGCGGCAGATCGTGGTGGTCCCCGAGCTCGATTTCCCCGGTCACGCGAATGCGGCGTTGGCGTCGTATGGTTCGCTGAATTCGAACGGGGTTCCCGAGGATGTGTACACCGGCGCAGGCGTGATTTCGACGCCGTTGTGGCTGGATGGCCCGGTCACCGACGACTTCGTACAGGACGTCTGGGCGGAGATCGCGGATTTGACGCCGGGTCCGTGGTTGCACATCGGCGGGGACGAAGCCGTCGGCATCTCCAACAACGATTACTCCGATTTCATCCAATGGTTGCAGGGCCTGACCGACGACGAAGGCAAAACGATGATCGGTTGGGATGAAATCGGCATCGTCGATCTTTCCGGCGGCGATTTTATCGCCCAACATTGGCTGGACGAGGATCAGGCGTTGGAGGCGATCGACAACGGCGGTCTGGTGATCTCGTCGCCCGCCGAGCACGCCTACTTGGACATGGTACAGAGCGCGAACGACAACCAAGGGCAAACCTGGGCGGGCGTGGTGGACTTGGACGCCGCCTACAATTGGGACCCGATCCCGCAGGGCGCCAGCGAATCCGACGTGCTCGGTGTCGAGGGCGCGCTTTGGACCGAATATGTCAGCAGCGAAACCCGGATGGATCGGATGCTCTGGCCGCGGGGGGCCGCCCTCGCGGAGGTCGGATGGTCCGACGATCAAGACTGGAACGGCTTCCAAGACCGGATCGCGGCCCATGGCCCGCGGTTGGAGACTCTGGGGGTAAACTTCTATGCTTCCCCCGAGATCGACTGGCCCTAAACGGCGGCCAACTCACACCGGATCGGCCAACCCCAGCGCCTGCACCACCCACGGCAACGCAGTCCGCAACTGCGCCTGCTGAACGGTGCGCACGTGCGGCGCACTCGGTATCGTTGGTAAACCGGCCACCGACGCAAAGAAACCCGATACCAGCGCCGCCAGCCCGGGTTCGTTGGGAAGGACTTCCCACGGGGCCGGCCCTCCTTCGTAATGCAGGCTCGGCAACCAAAAGGCCACATGCACCCGGCGATCGCCGCGGCAAGCCAAATTCCAGTCGAACACCGGGCCGCGCTGGGCGAGGCACAGATTGTCGCTGCGCACATCGAAATGCTGAAGATCGTCGCCTTCGATCGGCGCACTTGCCTCAGTGTCGATCAACGCTGGAAGCGCCTTCGCCAGCCATGCCTCCGAGGCCAGCCCCAGCGACAAGAAGGGGAGGGGGTTTTCCGCCACCGCGGCCCATCGACGCCGATCCATGGATCGATAGCTGGAGAGTTTAGGAAATTCGATCGTCGCCGGTGCGGTCGCCACCCGATCGAGCATCTGAAGCACGTTCTCCACATCGCCGGGCAGCCACGGCGGCGTCCACCGCGCGGTTCGAAGGTCTTCCAACACCAGAAGTGGAAGTTCCGCCTCGTGAAAGCCATAGTATCGCGGCATGAAATCCGCAGAAAGGTGCAGATACACGCGATGCTCGGCGCGAAGGGCCGCCGCGGTGTGCGCATCGACGGCGGCCTTTACGAACCGGGTGGTGCCGTCCGCACATTCGACGACCGCTCGCTTGGCCGGCGAATAACCGCCGGAAACCGCATGAAAGTGGATCGGAGGTGCGTTGAGAAGGTCCGCGAGAACCGGACGTTCCGCGGTCCAATCGCCGCGATCGGCCACCCGACTCAGCGCCATCGAGCCTCCCTAAGGGCACAAACCGTCGGTGAGCTCGACGCTGTTGTTCGACTCATCGCACTCAAACAGCTGGCCGGAGCCGTTGTCGTCGTCGACCACCACTTCCAAAGCGTCGTAGGCGCCGGCCTCAAACGGAATTTCAAACGCCAACCCGGGCGAGGATGCTCCAGAATCGATGGCATCGGGAACTGTCAGCGTCGCCAAATGGGTCCGGAGGCCGTCCAGAACACCATACACCGACACCGGAATGCCTGGAGGTAACGCCTCCACACCCGGGTTTCCAACCTGAACCACCAGTTCAAAGCTCCCATTGTAGCATTCGGTGTCGCAGGTCTCAGCGACGAGCGGCACCGCGTCCGCCTGCAAGAGCGATCCGCCCGCTGAAATGTCGCCCGAACGGAAGTTGTTGTAGGTCAGCCAGTTCGGCTCGGGATCGGCCGGAATCGTGCCGTCGTCATTGATGTTGGTGATCGAATAGGCGTGTTGGTTCCAGATTTGACGCGTCGGTCGCCACGAACGATCCGCGTCGGTGATCACGGTCAGCCGAGCGTTTTGATCGTCCAGCCAATAATTGGAGCCGACGAACACGATGTCCGCATGCCCGTCGACATTGACGTCCGCGATCACCGGATATTCGGAGGCCGTTCCCGAGCTATGCGGCTCATATTGCAGTCGGGTAGAACCGGTTTCGCCGTCCAACACCCACAGATCGATCTCGTCCGCGTAGATCACCTCGGCACGCCCGTCGCCCTCGAAGTCGAAGACCGACGACGCGGTAAACGATGACCCATCCTGGGCATTTCGGGACCACAATTCGGAACCATCGCCGTCCACAACGGTGTATGCGTTCGCCGAGGCGAACCCAATCTCGGCCTCACCATCCCCATCGAAATCGGCAATGGTGGGAGTGCCAGGCGCCCAAGTATTCGCCTCCTCCGCCCACAACAGGGTACCGTCGTCGTCCAGCAACCGCACCTGGCCGCCCCCGGTCACCACAATTTCCGGCCGATCGTCGTCGTCAAAGTTGCCCACCGCGGGGTAGCCGTCCGGCCCGCCGTTGTACCAGACTACGGTACCATCGATGCTGTACGCCGCATTTCCGCTGACCAGTTCCTGCTCCCCATCGCCGTTCACATCGGCGACGATCGGAAAGGCGTTCCATTGCCCGTACCCGACGCCATAGGCGCCTACGCCCAGAACCCCGCCGGTCAGCCCGTCGTAAATCGCACCCTCGTGAATGATCTCGGTCTGCCCGTCGTTGTCCATGTCCGCTAAGGCGATGGCGCCACCGCCGGGCATCGCTGGAACGTAGGTGAGGGGAGCCTGCCACTGCAAGGATCCGTCCGCCCCGTTGAGAACCTTAATATTGCCATCGCCTTCACCGACGATCTCCATCGTGCCGTCCCCATCCAGGTCACCCAAGGCGGGGGTGAGCAAGTGCGCCGAACCAAGCGCCACGCTCCACAAAAGCTCGCCGGTATCGCCTTGAACCGCGTACAGAACCGGGTTGTAGTCGCCGTCCATGCGCGTGACCACGATGTCCGGGATGTCACCCAGGCCCGCATGGCCATCTCCGTTGTCGTCATTCAGGTGGCCGACCAAAGGAACGCTCGGCAAGTAGGCATACAAGCCGCCAAAGTCAGCGTTGTTTTCCCACAACACTTCGGGCTCGAACGTGCCCACGTCGTCTTGTGCACAGGCCTCGTCGACCTCCACCTGCCCCGCCGGGTGGCTGGCGGTGGAGCACTCCTGACCGGGGCCGTTGGTGTCGGCTCCGCCTTGCAGATCGTATTCCGAACATCCCGCCAACAAAATCCACCATCGATGCATCACAGCTCCAGAACGTTCCCCATAGGCCCGGTCGATCGGTGAGCGTCACCACCTTTTTGGTTTTGGTAACGAAGTGCATCGAGTGCCTTGTTGTGCTTGGGGAATTCGCCACCACCGTCTATCGTGCACGCGGCTGCACCTTTGTGCGCCCGAGCCAGGGATATGCATATGTGGTTGTTGACATTTTTGGCGGCTTGCAGCTCCTCAAACGACGATCAGGCCTTGGTGTACCCGCCCAGCATGACGCAGGTGCGCGTCGGGGAAGCCGCTCTGCCGGAGGGGATCCACATCCCGGAAAGTACGTGGATCCCGCCGCTCGTGGTCGGAAGCTCCTGGGCATCGCTCCCCAACGGCACGCCCGGCGCACTCGATGAACAAGGAAGCATGGACACTCTGCCGCTCCCCGCCCTGCCGGCCACCGCAGGATCGTGGGTGACCCTCCAAGGCGCTTTGGGCGACAATGTCTCCGAACTGAGGCCGGCCTTTGACGATGTCGAGCAGGGCGCCGCGGGCACCTGTTACCTACTTTCTTCCATCATTTCCCTCGGGTACCTCGACGACGAAATGGCGTTTGAAAGCGCCTTGGTCCGCCCTTCGTACCGATCCGATGGCTCGCTGCGCGCGTACCGCGTCCGTTTTTTTGGCGCCGATGGGCGACCATTCGACATGGAGGTCGACGGCCGGCTGGCGTCCATGGACGCTCAAACCCCGATGTTCGTGCGCTCGAGCGACAGCACCTCCGCCCATTCTGAGCTGTGGATAAGCTTGGTCGAAAAAGCGTATGCGACCTGGCATGGAGGATATCCCAACGTGGAAGGCGGGTGGCCCCTTGACGCCCTGCATGCCTTGACCGGAAAGACAGGTTCTCGGCTGTTGTTGTGGGATCGCGCCACCGACCGGTCCCTGGTCACCTATGACCAGCTTCGCAGCACGTTGTACAGCCTGCAAAGCAAGAAACGCGCCATGGTGGCCTACACCCTGGGCCGCGGCGACCTCCTGCCGGGATTGGTCGACAATCACGCGTATGCGGTGCTGGCGGTGTACGAGGTAGCGGGTGAAACACGCGTTTTACTGCGCAATCCCTGGCGAAACACCGAACCCACTTTCGACACCGACGACGATCTGACCACCCCCAACGATGGGAGTTTCGAACTGTCGTTGGCAGACTTCGGCGCGCAATTTGTTGGCGTGGAGAGTGCCGCCCAGACCGACGACGACCACACGGCACCGGCCAAGATCGCCCCGCAAGTGGTCCTGGCCGGGCGCGACGCGCTCGCATTGACCTGGACCGCCCCGGGAGACGACGGGCAGCAGTCGGGCGCCGCAGCGGCCTTCTACGATGTCCGGGTGGGCCCTCCGGGATCGACCACCGCCGACTTTTTTGACCTGCCTTCCGGAAATGCGGCAACGCCGGCCGCCGGTGGCACCACCGAACGGTTGTTGATCCCCTTCGAAGCCGTTCCTGGCGACTAGGTGCTGATGGTGCAGGCGGTGGATGAGTCCGGCAACGGCGGGCCGATCTCCGATCCGGTGACGTTCACCGTTCTCGATGCCAACTGGGCCGACCGGTTGGCGTTCGCCCCTTATGTGTCGTCTCAATCGCTCACCGTTCAGCATGGGAGCGACGAATGGCGTGTTCGCCAGTTGTTCTTTGAACCCACCACCGCTCGCCACACAGTGAGGCCCGGAGACACCCTGATCGTCGCCGCCGACGCCGGCAATGCCGATAGTCAAGGCGAGATTCGCGTCGCGGCACAAGCGATCGACGGCAGCTGCGCGGCCGAAGAGACGCTGCTGTGGACGGGCGAATCCGGGCTGAATGAGATCGCGTTGTCCGAATACGAAGGGCAGTCGGTATGCCTGCAATTCGTACCGACCGCCACCTACTGGGACCTCACCTTTGTGGGCTTCGGCAGCCGATAGCCGCTCAACCCTCCATCGCCTCGTCCAAAAGCCGCAGCGCAAACCGAACTTCCATGGACTGCTGCGCGCACGAACCCCCTTCGTGCGGGGCCAGCGCGACCGCGGTTTTTTGGTGGATGCGTTCGAGCCTTCCTTCAGCCAAATCTTGGAACGCTCCCCACAATTGAACCGCGGCGATCGCCATCGGAAAGGTGGAGGTCTGAGCCAATGCAACCGCTTGGGCGTGGTGCGCTGCCGCCTCCTCCCCACGCTGGTCCTCCCACAAAATCGCCGCCACTCGGGCGTGGAAAACCGCTCTCCAATGGGGAACTTCCCCCGGGTGAAACGTTTCTAAGGCATCCAAGTAGAACGCCAATGCGGCGACCCGATCGCCGCGAGCATGCGGAACCGACCCTCGCTGCCCTCGTAGAAACGCTCCGTGAACATGAACATTTGGAGGAACCGCTCCCAGTTTTCGTTCCGCCTCGGCGAGCCGGCCTTGGTCCAGGTCCAACATCCCCCACCAACCCGACAACAGGGCTTGATCGTTCTCGGTCAAGCTTCGTTGCAGCTCGGTGGCGGCCCGAAACTGGTCGGCCGCCTCCGCCGGGCGCATGCGATCGATGGCGATCAGCGCAAGTGTCCGGTGGGCAAACGAGAGGTGGCGAGGGTTTCCATTGTCGTGGGCGATCTCCGTCGCTGCACGGAGCCGCGCCACGCCCTCCTGGGATTTGCCCTGCCAATGCAGAAACAGTCCGGCGTTCAAGTACAGGACCATGCGAAGGTGAGCATTGTCGCCACTGAGGAACTCGCCACGTTCAAATGCCGCTTTCGCCGCGCCAGGATCGTCCAAATGGGTCAGTACCGCATACAAATTGTTGTTGACGCTCGCTTCCAGGACGTGAAAACCGCCGTTGCGAGCGAGCGTTACCGCCGCTTCGTGATGGGCACGCCACTCGGCCAGGTGAAGATCCGCATGGGCGGGCGTGGCGACCGCCACCGCCTCCAGAAAGGCATCCCCGCATTCGCGCGCCAACTTCAGTGCCAAAAGCCGCGAGGCGCTCGCTTCCGCCCACCGGCTCTGTGCGGCGCGCAGCTCAGCGATTCGACAAGCCGCTTTACTGATCGTTGGCACGGGAAACCCGCCCGACAAGATCCGCTGAAAGTCCGCTTCTCCTTGGGTGCTTCGTCCTGCTCGCACCAGGCTCGAGCCGCGGGACGCAAGCACATCGCCAAGGCGATCGGACTGGCATTCGACGCCCAGATCCACCAACGCATGGAGAATTTCGAGCTGCCGATCGGTCGCTTCGGTCACCGAAGGCCAAGCGAGGGCATAGCCGAGCACGATCGCGAGCGGTTGCCGCGCCGCCAACGCTCGACCGTAAGCCGCCTCCAGATTTCCATACTCCCGACGCAGGTTTGCGAGCCCCTCGTCGGATCTCGGCCCCTCAAACCATTTGGTCCACAAAGCGGCACGCTCGGCATACACCGCCGCATGCCGGGCTTCCAGCTGGAGGCGCTCCGCTTCCGACCATTGACCGGCGGCGTGGGAGGCGACCATTTGAAACATCGCGTAGCGAACCGCCGGCGTGCGAGAGACCACCCGCAAAGCTGACTTATCGCACAGGCTGGCCAGCACCTTCGCCAGATCGACACCGGGCACCACCTCCAGCACCGCTTCGACGGCCTCGTCGTCGAAACCACCAAAGAACACCGAACACGACTTCAGCACCCGCTTTTCTTCGGCCGACAACCCTTCCCAGGCGACTGCGATCGCGTCCTTCATCGGCGTGCCGCGCTGGCCGAACTTCTGAATCAGATTCGGAAGGCCGGTATACGCCGATCGCGCCGCGGTCAATTCGATCGCCAACGGGATCTGCTCGGTGCACTGCAGCAACCGGCGCAGATCCGGATCCTGGGCATCCACCGCCCCGCCTGCCGCACGGGCGCGTTCCACAAACAGGGCAGCGGCATCCTCCGCATTCAAGGGTCCCAACGAAAGCACCGACTCCGCCGGAATCCACAGGCGTTCGCGGCTGGTGATCAACAGTCGCGCCTCCGGTGCGGCCGCCGCCCAGCGCGGGATGGCGTTTTTCGCCTCGGAAAGGACCCTTTCGGCGCCATCAACAACCAACAACACCCGGCCGCGGCGGGCGAGCGTTCGCCCCACCTGCGCGACCCGATCGGACGCCGGACTCACCCCCAATACGCGAAGGATCGCCAAACTGAGCGAATCATTCGTGGAGTCGAGATCGCACCACCAGACCTCGTCGAACGTCGGTTCGGCCAACGCCGCCTTGGTCGCCGCCCGCGCCAGTCTCGTTTTGC
>SYKL01000314.1 GCA_005797785.1 Pseudomonadota bacterium
ATCTGGACGAGGGGTGTGAGGGCGGAGCGACGCGGTTTTTGGAGCCGAATGGGGAGGTGCGGCTGAGTTTTGTCCCCAAGCGCGGGAGCGTGTTGGTGTTTTTCCATCCGACCTACCACGAGGGAGAGGAGGTTCGAGCCGGGCAAAAGCATGTGCTGAGGTCGGATTTGATGTTTCGACGGGAATAGTAAATATACTTTACTAAATCGGAGTCCCGGACGCGGGGTTAGGTGAGGGTCGAGGTGGGCGTGGGTTCCTTTGCAGGGTTGTCTCCGTTGGCGCCGCGAACGGGCGGCTTGACGGACGCGGAGGTGGCGTCCCAACGCGTCACCCACGGCAACAACGAGATTGTGGAGGTCGCAGGCAATCCTTGGTGGGAGCTTGCCAAGGACACCTTCAAAGATCCGATGATCTGGTTCTTGCTGCTGATCGGCTCCCTCTTTGTGGGCATGGGGGAAGTCGGCGAAGGAGTTGTGCTTTTTGTAGCGATGGTTCCTTTGGTGGGCATGGACGTGGTGCTTCATTGGCGAACCCAAGCGTCAACCTCTGGACTTCGCGGTCAGCTGGCCTCGCGGGTGCAGGTGATCCGCGAGGGCGGCGAGCGCACCATCGATGCGCGGGAGTTGGTCCCAGGGGACTTGATGTCGGTGGGGCCAGGCTTTTTTCTACCTGCGGATGGGATCTTTCAGGCGGCCACCGAGGTGCAGGTCGATGAATCGGTGTTGACCGGGGAGGCCTTTCCCATCCCGAAGCAGGCCGCTTCCATTGACCCTTTTGTGCAAGGCACATCGCCGGCGAGTACCCTTGGATTTGCGGGTACGCGGGTGTTGACGGGAAAAGGACTGTTGCGCGTTCTTTTCACGGGAGCGCGGACCACGTACGGTGAGATCGTTCAGTCCGCCGCGCGCATGCCGTCGGAGCGCACACCGCTGCAAAGGTCGATTGCTACCTTGGTTCAGCGGTTGATCGTTGCCTCCTTAGTCCTGTGTGTGGTGCTTGCTGGCGTGCGACTCGCCCAAGGGCACGGTTGGATGGACGCGTTGATCAGCGCGGCAACCTTGGCGATCGCGGCGATCCCCGAGGAATTTCCGGTGGTGTTCACGTTCTACCTCGGGGTGGGGGTGTATCGACTCGCGCGAAAACGCGCGCTGGTTCGTCGGGCGGTGTCGGTCGAAAACATTGGTCGCGTCACGCAAATTTGTACGGACAAGACCGGTACCATCACCGTGGGCCGGTTGACGCTGGCGCATCGGGAGACGTCGAAGACCTGCTCCGAAGCGGATCTACTCCGGGTGGCGATGGCGGCTTCGGATCCCCTCGGCATGGACCCGGTGGATGTTGCCATCCATGCCCTGGGGAAAGCGGAGGGTGAAGAGGCACCTACAAGGCTGCGGGTGTTTCCGTTCACCGAGGATCGCAAGTGTGAAACGGCGCTGGTGGACGGTCCATCGGGACGAATCGCGTACACCAAGGGGGCGCCCGAGACCGTGTTTGGGAAGTCCCTCCTCAGCGAGGCGGAGCGGTCGGAATGGGCCGAGCGAACGGCGCGTTGGGCTCGGGAGGGCCACAAAATGCTCGCGTGCGCACGCGTCGCGGTCCCGGCGGGGTCGGAAGTGGAGCCCGACCGAGGCTTTGAGTTTTGCGGGTTGTTGGCGTTTGAAGACCCGGCTCGGCCGGAAGTTGCGGATGCGGTGAAGGCCTGTCGGGAGCACGGCATTCGCGTGTTGATGATTACGGGCGATCATCCGGATACCGGCGCTGCGATTGCGCGAGATGTGGGTTTGGGGGGCGCTTCTCCGAGGGTGATTTCGGCGGAGGAACATCGGGAGCAATTTGAAGAGGATTCACTACGCACGCATCCCGATTTCCTGAAGGGCCTCGATGTGGTCGCTCGATGTACCCCTTTGCAGAAACTACGCATCGTGGTTGCGTTGAAAGCGGCGGGGGAGCTGGTCGCGGTCACGGGGGATGGCGTCAACGATGTGCCGGCTCTCAAAGCGGCCGACATCGGGATTGCGATGGGAGAACGCGGATCCCGCAGCGCAAAGGAGGTGTCTTCGATCGTGCTCGCCGACGACAACTTTCGAACGATCGCGGAAGCGGTCTTGGAAGGCCGGCAATTGTTTGCGAACCTTCGGATGAGTTTTGAATACCTGCTGCTGATTCATCTGCCGCTGGTGTTGACCGCCGCCATCTTGCCTTTGTTTGGGTACCCCCTGCTTTATCTGCCGGCGCACATCGTCTGGCTTGAGCTCATGATCCATCCGACGGCGCTGTTTGCGTTTCAAGAAATGCCCGCCAAAGAGGGAAGTCAGCGGCCGCCTCGGTCGTTCTTTGCGCGATCGGACGTGGTTCGGGTGATCGCTTTAGGCCTGGGAGTCACGTTGGCATTGGGAGCGGCGTTCGTCCTGGTTCTACGGAGCTCGGAGGAGGAACACGCACGTGCGATGGCGCTGGCGCTGTTGACGCTCTGGAGTGCAGCCTCGGTAGTGGCTTTGTCGCGTTTGCGAACGCGTGGTGCTTGGGGGATCGCGATAGGAACGGTGTTAGCGTCAGTGTTGCTGATTCAGTTTCCGTTTCTGTCGAGACTGCTCCACCTGAGGCCACTCCACGGTATGGACTGGGGCGCCGTACTGGCGGTTGCCGGTGGACTTGGCCTGATCACCTACGTAGGGCGCAGGTACGCCAATTAGTCAACAGCTTTACTAAATGGCGATCGCTTGTTCCGAGTCGACCGTGGTCACGGAAATTCCGCACTCTTTTAGCTTTTCCGCGAAGGCGGCTTGTGCGCTGGGTTCGCCATGGTTGAGCAGAACCCGTTCCGGCAAGGAGGGCGCCTGGCGAAGCCAACCCAACAGGTCTTGGGCGTCCCCGTGGGCGGAAAGATCGGTCAGCGTGGCGACTTCTGCCGCGATCGGCACCTCCTGCTTGTGGATGCGGAGGGTGGGAACCTTTCCGTAGTTCTCTTGGAGGAAACGGCCTTTGGTGCCGGCGCCTTGCCAACCCACGAACAATACAGTGCTGTTGGGGTCGGGAAGTCGGCGCCGTAAGTGGTGCAGGATCCGGCCTCCGTTCAGCATTCCTGCCGCTGAGATGACCACAGAAGGGCCTTCCATCGCCGTCGCGGCCATGGAATCTTCGGGTGTCCTGGAAATGCGCAGATCTCTAGGGGAGAAGCCGTCTTTTCCACCCGAGAATCCCGAGCCGAAAATGGTCTCCTCCGGGTGCGCGAGCAAGATTTCGGTGGCGGCGAACGACATCGGACTGTCGAGGATGACCGGCACATTTGGCACGAGGCCGTCGTCCTCGAGCCGGCGCCACCGGTACAGCAGTTCCTGGGCGCGACCCACCGCAAAAGCAGGGATCACCAGGGTTCCCCCGCGGGCAAACGTGCGGTTGGCCACCGCTGCGAACTCGGCCTGGACGTCGCTGCGGGGATGGAGCCGATCGCCATAAGTGGATTCCAACACCATCACTTCGCATTCGGGTGGCGCCGCCGGACCCCGCAACACCAACGAACGGTCGTGACCGATGTCCCCTGAAAACACCAACTGACGAGTGATATCGCCGAGTTCGACGTGGGTTTCCACAAAGCTCGCGCCAACGATGTGGCCCGCGCGACCGTATCGGCATTGAATGTGAGGAGAGACCTGGAAAAACTCACCGCGAGGGTGCCGCTCTACCAAAGCGAGCGCTTTTTCGGCGTCGGCGGTGGTGAACAGCGGGATGGCCGGATCGTGCGGTGAATAGTGCACGCGGTTGGCGTATGCGGCTTGCTCCTCTTCCAAATAGGCCGCATCCAACAGGAGGATCCGAAGCAAGTCCGCCGTTCCTTCCGTGCAGTGGATGGGACCGTGCCACCCGCTCTGGACCAAGACCGGCAACCAACCGCTATGATCGAGATGTGCGTGGGTGAGGACGACCGCATCGAGGCTTCGAAGAGGCATACCCAACGGAGTGCGATTGCGGGCGCGCATGGCGCTGTTGCCCTGAAACATACCGCAGTCGATCAACACACGGCGTTCATGCGCAAAAATGGCGGTGCGGCTTCCGGTAACGGTGCCGGCGGCGCCGGCGAATTCGAGAGAGAGACCCATGAGCGTCCAAGGGGTGGTGAGGGCCGAGTTTCGCACAAAGCGGCCGCATTTACACTTTTCTGGCGACCAATCCAAACATCAGCGGGATTCTGGCGGTCCCTTCGGGCCAAACCCAACGGCGCCCATCGGCTGCGATCAGGCCTGGGCAGACCTTGCAGCCGTTTGCGTAGGGATACTCCCGGAGAACCTCTAGAATTAAGCCAGCCTCAGCCAGCGCAGAAACGATCTGGCCGACGCCGTACTGCCAACTCTGGGCAGGGGTGGGGTTTGGCTCGGAGTTTTGAGGGGATACTGCGCCCAACGCGGTGCCTGAGTCGATCACATAGTCGCCTACCGGTTCAACAAAGGGTGCGGTCGCAAAATAATCGTCTTTGGATAGCCGTAAATCGGCGCCGATGCTCCACACGAGCGGGTGGAATTCGACGTATACGAAACGCCCCTCGGGTTTGAGGATGCGGGCAATTCCATTGGCCCAAGCTTCCAAGTCGGGCAGCCAACCGACGGCACCATAGCTGCTGAAGGCGAGATCGAAGCGCTCCGAGGTGGTCGTCAACCAGTTTACCAATTCGGAACGGACGAAGGTGGCGGGGATTTTTGAGGCTTCGGAGAGGTGTTTGGCGAAGTCGATGGCTTCGTCCGAGAGGTCGACCCCCGTGGCCCGGGCACCGCGTCGCGCGAGCCCGAGCGTGTCCTGCCCTGCGTTGCATTGCAGGTGCGCCAGGCGTTTTCCCGCGAGCGGCCCGAGGAGTTCGAGTTCCTCGGGGAATAGGACGTCGCCACCGGAGCGGAAAAACGCTGCTTGATCGCCTTTGTGGGCGTTGTGCTGCCGCGTCGCGAAGTTCCAGCTCTGGCGAGTGTCGTGCGCCGTCATCCCAGGGCATCTAGCAGCGTGATCAACTGGCCGCTTTCGTAGGGGCCTATCCGCCTGCCGGCGTTGATCTTTCGGGCGATCCCGGCGGCGTCGATCGCAGACAACAGGTTGATCAGGCCACAACAACTCAATGTCGCCACCGCAGCAAGTAAGACCAAACCTGCCTTTTTTCGTTGACCGACGAACCACTGCCCGGCACCCGGGAGGAACAGGCTAAGTCCAAATGCGAACAGCACCGAAACCGGAGGTTCAGACCTCGACAAACGGAACCACGGTCACGGGAACGGAAGAACGCTGCACCACCTCTGTGCTGACCGATCCCAGCACCCAGCGAGCGATCGCTCCTTGGCTTCGCGAGCCGATCACCACCAGATCGGGGTGCAGTTGTTCGATGGCCTCCAGGACCACGTCGTCAGCGGCGCCTTCGGTCAACGTCGAGTGAACGCGCTCTTTCCCAAGGGAACGCTCAAGCTCTAGGATGAGGCTTTGAATCGCCGACATCGCCGCACCGGACGGAAACGGCTCGGATGCGACGTAGCCGTCGATCGGTCCGAGTGGGATCATGGTCGGGGTGGAAATGGCGGTGAGCAGCGTGATCTTGGCACCGGACAACCGAGCCAGGTCAGCCGCGAAGTGGGCGGCTTTCAGGGACGTGGGGGAGCCATCGACGGGAACCAACAGGTGTTGCAGCATGCGCACTCCGGAGCGTTTCAACGTACTGTATCCGCATCCAGCGGGTCGAGAGGAGACGGACGCTTACACGCTAATAGAAGCCTTCGCGGCGCGCATACCGGGCGGCGCGTTCGCGATCGTAGGCGGCGGCGTCGAAGCTCTCCCCTAGAAACGATCGGTGAATTTCTCCCACGGTGGGGAGAAGTGTGGGATCGACGAACCGATCCGCATCCCACAGGTGCGAGCGCAGAAACGCTTTCGAGCACTGAGTGTAAGCGGTGTCGATGTCGACCAGAATGCCTAGCTTTGGAATGCTGTTTTCGACGATGCAGCGGGCAAGGAGAGCGGCATCGCGAATGAGGGTGGCGCGGCCGTTGACGCGGAAGGTGTCGGTCACCCCTGGCAAGATAAAAAGCAGACCCACATGCGGATTGTGGAGGATGTTGACCAAGGAATCGGCGATGCGGTTGCCCGGCCGCTCCGGGATCAACAGGGTTCGATCGTCAAGGATCTTGACGAATCCGGGGGGATCGCCACGGGGGCTGACGTCGCAAGTTCCGGCGGCGTCGGAGGTAGCGAGGCACAAGAAGGGAGAAAGTTCGATGAATTTTCGCGTTTCTGTGTTGATGCGATCTTGGACTTTTGAGCAGACGATGGGCGAGGGATGCCCAATCAACGCCCGCAGATCGGCTTCAGATGCTAAGGTTTCCGTGGTCAGGCGGTGCATTTCCCCTCCCAAGCGTATAACCAAAGGCAGAGTAGTACTTTGGCGGAGCGGTGTCGAGGTGGGGCGTAGGCGCTGCTTCGATGCTCAGACGAATGCAAAACGGAGATGGTACTTGCGTCCCTTCACCCTTGATGAATTTCGGAGTGATCCGCTGGAGCTTGCCCCCGCCCTGCTGGGGGCAACGCTGATCCATGAGCTTCCCTCGGGAGAACGCGCGGTAGGCCGGATCGTGGAAACCGAAGCCTATCGGGGAGAGGAGGATCAGGCCTGCCATGCCAAGGCAGGTCGCACCAAGCGCACCGAAGTGATGTATGCCGACGGTGGATGTGCCTATGTGTACCTGATTTATGGGATGTACCACCTCCTGAATGTGGTGTGTTGGCCACAGGACCAACCGGCGGCGGTGTTGATTCGGTCGATTGAACCGATCTCCGGGATCGAAGGGGATACACGTGGACCGGGACGGCTTACTCGGGCGATGGGGATCGGCCGCGAACACAACCGGCTGCGGTTTGGGGAATCCAGCTTGCACCTTTACC
>SYKL01000038.1 GCA_005797785.1 Pseudomonadota bacterium
ATCCGTGTCGGGCGTTCCTGTGTCTGTGTCTGAGCTTCCCTCGTCCGTGTCGCCCGACTCCCCACCCGTGTCCGCGCCAACCGTGTCGGTATCGGCCTCCGAAAGCCCGCTATCGGGCAGATCCGCGCGGAGCAGGTCATCCGTATCGTACTCCGAATCATCGGAAACACATCCCGACAACGCGATACCCGCAAAGATCGCAACCGAAGCGTGACGCATGGATGCCTCCTTCCCCAGGCAACGCGGCCCAACCTGGGGACCGGACAGTCGCCGAGGTGTTTAGCCCCGACCCCTCACCCTCCCGACAAACACACTCAACGATTCTGGGCTGGCATACTCCACCACTCGCCAATCCAGCCCAACCACCAAACCCGCTTCCACCCTATCCCAAGGGTGCAAGCTCACCGCCTTCCCAATAGACGAAATAAGGCTTTCTACTTCAGGCAGCTTCATCCCCACCAGCATCAACACCACATCCCCTTGGTCTCCCAAGGCGACCCGCTCCGGGTCCGGCACCGACAACAGCACCCAGCGGGCCACCGCCTGAAGTACCGCTTGCGAGGTACGCTCTCCTGTACCTCCGCCGATCGTCAACCGGACGCCGATCAACCCCGCCCGATCGACCGAAGCCGCCTGGAACGCCTCCCTCACCATCCCGGGGATCCCGCGTGGCAACACCAATCCGGTGGCGACATCGTGTCCTGCGCTCGTCGCCAACGCCGCCACCCTTTTTAGTCGGTTTGACGCCGACGCATCGACCACCTCTACTCGAAAGGCATACGGTCCCACCTGCACTTGATCGCCGGGCAGCACCACGGTCGTTCCGAGCACCACGGTGCCATTGACCGCCACCCCATTGCGGGAACGCAGATCGCTCACCTGCAGCCGTCCCCGATCCACCCGAAACGACGCATGTTTCCGACTGACCGAAAGGTGGTCGATCCGAACGCCCCTTTCTCCAGGATCCCGCCCAAAGATCACCTCCTCCCGGCCGCCCAGCTCAAGGCAAGCAGACACAAAGGGGGACGGTCCATCCTCAAGCAATAACGCTGCAAAACGTGTGGCCACCACCGGTTCGCTCGGCGCCCCGACCGCCTCGCGGGTGCGAAGCGGATCCGCAACGCTGGTCGTTAGCGCGGTTTCCAGCGATTTGTGTTCCGCCAACAACTCTTGAAGGTTGTAGAACGCGGTTTCCGAAGCCTCCACTTCCGACGGAGCATCCACCGAAAGGAACACAGGTACCGCAACGTCCGGACTCCACTCGTTGACGATACCGAGCGTTGTCCGGGAGTGATGGACCAATTGCCCGCCATGCACCCCCTGAAACATCGTCAGCAAGGTTCGATGTGGATCATAGACCGCCAACCATTTTGGCACTTGGTATGCCACGGATCGCTCGTCCCAAAAGTAGAGCGATCCGGTCGACAGCGATGTCGACTCGCGCTCAGTCACCCGCTCCCTCGCCTCCGGCAGACCCGTCCCGTTCAACACGTGGTAGCCCACCACAAACTTCTCTTTCCCGTCAACCACCCGGCGTTCCGCCGCCGTCACCCACACCAAAGGGAGCTTCCAGATCCCGGCGGTATCGGAAATCAGGACCTGCAGCGCATCCAGGAGCAACGTGGCTAACTGAGACGCCCGGGCATCATCCACTGTGCGATGGCTGAACTCATTGCGCGCCGGCACCATCGCGTCAAACAACGCCCCCACCGAGGGCTTTGCCACCAAGGCCCCGGTCAACGCGGAGGTCGCCTCGGCGATCGGCTCTCCGTTCGCCACCTCCAGACCGATCGCGTCGATCTTCGTCCCCAAACGCCCCCATCGCGCCAGTTCGCCTCGAACGTGCGCAAACACCTTCACCCAATCGCCGGTCGACATCACCTTGTTGAGGTTTTGACGAAGCTTCTCACCGAATCCCGGATCTAAGTTCGCGTCGAGCCCATCGACACCGTTCAGCGCGGACAATCCCAGGACGCAAGTGTATTCTAAATAGGCTTCCGCCAGCTCCAACACCCTCTTAAATCGAGCCGCTGGCTCCTGAACCAGCGTCACGCGCGCAAGCGGGCAAGCAATCCACCGCGGAAGGTCGGCGGGCCGTAGATCAGAAGCGGGTCGCATGCGCACAGCCTACCAGAGCCGCATCAATACGGCGCACAACGCACCAGCATCGCCACATCTCCGGCCAGCGCCCGAGCCAACATCTCGCGCACCTCGAGCTCGATGCCGCGCTCTTCCATCAGCCGCTGCACCACGGGCGCAAACCAGGATGGCGGGGCGTGCCCTGCCGCCATCGCCCGAGCCGCGGCCACCACATACACCAAACCCTGCACAAAAGTAACGGTATCGGCTCGTATGTGTTTTGTTCCCCAGGCTTCAAAAGCGGCACGATCGAGGAACACCTGCTCCAACACCTCGGCGGGCTGCGGCCAACGGCTCCAGTCCGGCGGAACCACTGCAAAGTCCGCTCGTTCGAGACCCGACCGAACCCCAAACAGGCGCAAGAACCTCGCGGTTGCCGGACGATGCGCTGCTTCGGCCCGCGCCAACCACTCCGATGCACTGCGAAGGTGTTGGCTCGCACCAACGATATCCCCTAGACGGCGGCACACCTCAGCAAAATCCCCCAAGCATCGTGCGCGCTCCTCCGACAACGCCGCATGCGTCAGGCTCCAATCCAACAGCGAAGCAGCCTCCTCGCCGCGATCCGAAAACACGTATGCGCGGTGCAAGCTCCCCGAAAGCTGAAGTGCCGCGGATTTCCAGCTCCGATTGCGTTGTTCTGTGACCAACAGCCGATCGAGAGCGCCTCGCAACCGGTCCACCGCCATCGACGGACGCCCCTGGTCGACCAATGCGATCCCTAAGAAGGCCTCCAATTCCAGCACTTCATAACCGTCGAGCTCCAAATCGTGGGGCTCGGGAGGTCCCACCATCCTCGCTCTTGCACGCTCCAAGCCTACCAATGCTGCTGCCGCCTCCGCCTGATTGAGCTGGACCGCCGCAGCCACCCATTCGGCCACCGCCTCCGCATGACCGCGAGCCCCCGCCCGCAATGCCAACTCTGCCCGCTGCTTGGCCACTGCAAAATTGCGCTGCCGAAACGCGGAGAGCGCATCCAAGGCATCCGCTTGAGGTGAGGCTCCAAGCGCCTTGACCAAGCGCCCCTGCCAGTCCGCTCCAAACCACTCGCACAGCCACTCCGAGACCTCTCCCTCCGTCTGGGCCACGCACAATCGCCCAAACGGAGCCTCCACCGACACAATGTCCCGCTTTTCCGCTTGTCCATCCACGGCCATCACCCGCGGAACTGGTCCCGGCGCGCCGAGGATCGCCGAGGTGATCACCGGGGTTCGCGGTGCTTCACCCAAGATCGCCGACATCACGGCCGCCACTGCCGCCAACCCGAGGGAATCGCCGCTCAGCACCACCCCTTCGGGCCGATCGGCAACCACCACGGGCACATTTTCCCACGTACCGAGGTTTTCAAGCCCCGCCAAAGCCGCCAACCAGCGGTGGGCGCGGTTCACCAACTCCGGATGAACCGGCTCCCCGATCGCCAACGGCCGCGCCTCCACCCGCAGGAGGAAGCCGTGAAAGTCGGGGTGGTTCAACACCAGCGGAAAGAACGCCACCCCAACGCGCGATTCCACCTCTTTGAGCCGGACGTGGTCGGCCACCACCCGGTCCCGTTTCTGCTCCAGCAACGAAGCGGAAGATCGGGTTCGAAGGTGTCGAATCCAGGCTCCAGGGGCGTCATAACGCCATTCTTCAAGGGTTCGAGTCATACAGGCGAACCCTCCATGTGCGGTCGGGCCATTCCAAAGTGACCCATTCCTGGTGTTCTTCATCCATCAAACGAAAGGCGACCGTTCCAGGCAGGGGAGATTCCGCACGAGTCAGCTCGCGCAACGCACTGCCGCTCCACGCCCGTTGTGGTGCATCCAGATCCCCAACCCACACCAAAATCGCCTCCGAGCCGGCCACGATCAGGCTGACCTCTTCGCGCTCCCTCCGATCAAGCACAAACGGCTGACCAATGTCGGCGATCACCGCACTATCCGCCGCAAATCCGACACTCGTTCTTTGAAGTTGACCTTCCATCCACGTGGCCAGCTCCGGTCGGCGACGCATCCACTCAGGCACGGTGGGAAACAGCCTGCGACCCACCGCCAGAAGCACAGCTCGAAAGCCCGTCTCTGACAGCGCCGGAGTTTTCTTCGCGTCTTCGATCGCCTGCAGGAGTTCCGCGCCGGGGTGGGAACTCGGCAAATCCAAGGCCGTCGCCCGAAGTTCCGCGGCCGGTATCAACGGTCGAAACCGATTCGGATCCAGGTCGATGTCCAACACGTTGCGGTGGATCACGTCTTGCAGCACCACACGACAGGACTCCGGAACACCTCTTAACAAGCCCGCAATCAGCAGCAGACGGTCGAGCTGACCCTCCAACACCGCCGGATCGGCATCCGAAAAATCGATGGTCTGCGGCCGAAGATCGATCGAAAACACCACCTGGATCACCACCTGCGGCGCGCCTGCGGCGGTATCCAGAACCTCCCGGCGCAGGGATCGCTCAGGCCCTGCCGTGGCCTCATCCAAGAGCCCAGCGGCCCCCAGGGCGTGAAATACGACCTCGGGCGACAGCGGCTGCCCCCCCAACATCCTCACTGCGGGAGGACCGGTTTCGGCCATCTGGCGCTGAATGGCGTTTCGGTATTCTTCGGCTGACCTCATGGGCGTGTCCCCTTTCGGTTCTGCGGGGATGACGTCCGTGGGGTGGCGCGGCGGACAGTCAACTCCATTTTTCTTCGTTCTCCTGCTCTCGAAGCCGATCACGCGCGCGTCCATCCCATTTGCGCAGCAAATCCAACGCCTGCATCATTTCGTCCGGCGCTCGAAGCCGCCAAGC
>SYKL01000039.1 GCA_005797785.1 Pseudomonadota bacterium
ACGAGCCGACCAACCATCTGGATTTGGTGACCAAGCGCGCGATGGTCAAAGCGCTTTCCGAATACGAAGGTACCCTGGTGTTTGTATCGCATGACCGTTCGTTTTTGCGATCGCTCGCTAACCGGGTGCTAGAGCTTTCGACGGTCGCCGGGCCGCACGCCTATCCCGGCACCTACGATGAATATGTGACCGCCACCGGACGTGAAGCGCCCGGGATGCGCGTCGAACGCTAGCGCCGCAACGCGTAAATGTCTTTTTCGCGCAAATAGTAAACTACTTGACTACCCGTTGCGACAATTCGCAACACCATAGAATCGTCGCTTTCTGACGCACATCCTCACCGGGTCCCAGGTTACACCGCGGTTACGTGGGTTGCACTTCTCGCGCACCACAATAAGCCGACGTGGGGGAATTCCATGCGCAAGGGTTGGTTGGTTCTATTGGCGTTGTGGTCCGGCGCGGCCTTTGCCGCCGACGATTCTTGGAGTGAGGGCGGAGAAGGTGGTTCCACGGCCAGTGCCAAGCCAGAAAAGCCCCTCAAACAAGGGTTTAAGAAGACCAAGGTCGGCAAGGGCGAGGTCGTCCGCAACAAAGTGAAGCTGCTCCGCGGCGACTTGTACAAGCGCGGTCGCTGGTACATCAACGGCAAGTTTCAAGCCCGCGACAAGTCCGAACTGCACGTGGAGTCCCTCAAGCGCAATGAGGATCAGACCCACGTCGTCGCGATGTTCCCCACGCTCAACAAAGGTTTTGAGCTGACCATGGAACGCGGCAGCATCGCCCGCATCATGGACCTCCTCGCCGAAAATGGTATCCTGACGCCACAAGGCATCCAACAACCTGCGCTTGAGACCTTTACCAAGACCTTCGACATCGAATTGAAGACAGCGAAGGGTCCCTTCAAGATTCAGACGATGGAAGTCGTCAATCAATCGGCAGCCAAGTCGCGCTTGTACATCGGCCAGCCGATCAAGGCGTTGATCAACCTGTATGGCAATCTGGTCGATCTCCAGCCGCTGTCACAAAACTCGATCCAAGGGCTCGATGGCGACGACGTTTGTCTGGTTTCCGACGTGAAGATCTTCGCGTGCAAGCCCGTGAAGAAAGGGCAGAAGATTGTGATCAGCGCGGACGGCCAGTCGCTGGACTAGACCGCCGCGCGTCCTGATCCGGTGGGATGCTAGACCGCTTCCAAAGCGGCGTTCAGCACTTCCACCATCTCGTCCACCAAGATCACCTCCAGTGCGTCCCGCGCCTCCGCGGGCACGTCTTCGAGGTCGATCCCATTTCGTCTCGGGAGAATCACCCGTTTGACGCCATGGCGGTGCGCGGCCAACACCTTGCTCTTGATCCCCCCTACGGGCAATACTCTTCCTCTAAGCGTCGCTTCTCCGGTCATCGCGACATCCGCGCGAACCGGCCTTCCGGTCAGCAGCGAGGCGAGCGCGGTGAACATGGTGACCCCTGCGGAGGGTCCATCTTTCGGCGTTCCTCCCGCCGGAACATGCAGATGCACGTCTTTTCCTGCGAGCGCCGTCTCTGAAATCCCGAGCTCGGAAGCGTGCGACATCACATAGGTGAGCGCCGCCCGAGCCGACTCCTTCATCACGTCGCCCAGCTGGCCCGTGAGAACCAGCTGGCCATTTCCAGGTAAGGTACTGGCTTCTACGTAGAGAACATCCCCTCCTACGGGCGTCCAAGCGAGGCCGGTAGCAATCCCCGGTTGACGAACGATCTCTCGAGTTTCCTCAAAGAACCTTCTCTTCCCGAGATAGGTGGGCAGGCTATCCACGTCCACGGACAGCGGCTGGGAAAGTTCACCTTTCGCCTTCTTGACCGCGGCAGCCCGAAATACCCGTCCAAGGGTGCGTTGGAGCTGGCGAACGCCGGCCTCCCGAGTCCACCCCAGGATCGCATCCTTCAACGCCGCATCCTCAAACACGACTTGATCCACTTCCAAGCCTACATTTTTCCCAAGCTTTTCGAGTAGGTGCCCCTTCGCAATCGTGACCTTTTCGTCGGCCGTGTAGCCTGCGATCTCCAAAACCTCCATTCGATCCCGAAGCGGCCCAGGAATCGACGACAGATCGTTCGCCGTGGCTATGAAAAGTACCTTCGACAGATCGAATGGCAACTCCAGGTAATGATCGGTGAAAGCATGATTCTGCTCTGGATCGAGAATCTCCAACAGCGCCGCAGCGGGGTTACCTTGCATACCGTTTGACAATTTGTCAATCTCGTCGAACAGGACCACCGGATCGGCAGCGCCGGCCCGACGTAAACCCTCGATTAACCGACCAGGTCGCGAACCAATATACGTGCGTCGATGCCCTCGGAGCTCCGCTTCATCGCGCACCCCGCCCAACGCCACCCGCACCAACTTGCGGCCGGTCGCATCGGCGATCGCTTGCCCAATACTCGTTTTTCCCACACCTGGAGGCCCAACCAACAACAGAATGTCCGCCCGGCCATCGCCGGACAATTTGCGCACCGCCAAGTGTTCGACCACCTGACGTTTGACCTCCCCCAGACCAAAGTGGGTGCGATCCAGCTCCGCCTCTAGTGCCGTGAGATCCGGTTCGATGGCGGTGTGAATTCCCCAAGGGAGGTCGGCAACGCGTTCCAGCCAATCGATCGCAACGGAACGTTCGGGTCCTTGCCCATTCATCCGTTCAAGGCGTTTTAGCTCGCGATCAACGACTTCCCTCGCTTCCGCAGTGAGCTTTGCATTCTTCAGGCGCTCTTTCAACGACTCCAATTCGTCGTTGGAGCCACCGTCACCCAACTCATCCTGAATGGCCTTTAGCTGCCTTCGAAGCACATTTTCGCGGTGCACATCTTTGGTTTCGGTCTCAATGCGATCCCGAATGCTGCGCTGGGCATCCTGCACCGCGCTGATGTGCAACAGCTGCTCCAGCACCCTTTTCGCCCGCAGCAAAGGATCGCCTGAGGTCAGAATTTCTCGCTTCCATTCTTCCTTTGCATCAATTGCGGACGCGAGACCATCGACCAACAAAATCGGATCGCGAAGGTTGCGAAGCATGCCCGAAAGCCGATTGTCGGAGCCTCCACCCATCAATACCGCAGCCTTTTCTGCCGCTTCGCGCAAGGATTTCAAGAGGGCTTCCGGTTCGACCCCTTCCGGCCACACCTCGACAATCCGGGAAAAACTCCCCTCCAGATAAGGCTCGGTGGCCACGGTCCCCGTCAAAACAACCCTTTGCAGGCCTTGAACGAGGACAGCCTGGTGGTTCGGCCCCGACCTCTGCACGTCGAGCACCTTGGCCAGCGTCGCCGTGGTGATCAGATCGCTCGGCGAGGCGTCCTCGATCGGCTCCCGCTGCGAGGCTACCAAAATCCAGCGATCTCGCGCCGCAGACACCGCCGCACGCGAGCGCGAACGTCCTACCGTAAACAGATTCACCGCACCGGGGAGTAAGACGCCCTTTCGTAAGGGTAGAATAGGCAAACTATCGGGAACAACAGCGGGTAGGCGAAAGTCTAGCTTCAACTCGGCCATAGCGAGCTCCTTGCGGAAAAACCGCTTCTATCGGATCGAAAGGGCGGGCGCTTCACTGACGCCGCATCGCCTCAACGTCCTTTCTAGGCACCCCCCGACCGCCGTCAAGGCTTGACGGACAGAGCTCAAATGTGGTCTACTATTTACTCCAAAAGCTATGGGGTCCCGATGCGAACCCACTCGTTGCGGCTCCTCTGCCTGACCGGATTCGCCGTCAGTTGCGCGACCCCACCCGCAGCGGAGGAGGACCCGGCGCTCCCCAAGGACCATCCGTTTCACACGGTCAGCGACGGGAGTTTTACCACCATCAGCAAAAATGCCGGTATAGGCGCCACGTTCTCGCCGTCAGGGGTGGCACTTCGCGGCACTGGGTGGGCCAAGCCGACGACTACCCTGAAACTGCGGTTCACCGGATGGGGCCGCGAAGGCGAATTAACCGAGCTGGACGCCGTCCCGCCTACCGTCCAGTGCGCTCTCGACACAGACTCGTCCTGTATCCCCAGAGTGGAGTTTCCACACGGAAACATTACCGAATGGTGGATCAACCAACCCCTCGGCCTGGAGCAGGGGTGGGACATCGCCGAAGCGCCGGAAGGTGATGGGCCGCTGGTACTGGCGTTGTCCCTCGACAACGGAAGCATTCAGCTTCAACACCGCGAACTGGCGGTTTTCACAACGGCCGACGGCGCCCGTCTTCATTATGCCCATCCGATCGCCATCGATGCGGAGGGCCGCTCGCTGCCAACGTGGTTTGACCAGGCCGGCGACGACCTTCAGGTTCGGGTGGACGACGCGAACGCGACTTGGCCGATTGTCGTCGATCCTTTGGCTTTTTCGCCCACCAACACCCTGACCAGCGCCAATGTTCCCGCGGCCACCGAGGCGGCCGGAAGCGGCGACTTCAACAACGATGGATACGGCGATTTGGTGCTCGGGTTTCCATCGCACGACGGTAATCAGGGATTGTTGCTCACCTACGCCGGAAGCGCATCGGGTCTTCCCAACACGACCACCTCGCCCTACGGCACGATGGATGCGACCCAAACCCTGCGCATGGGCGCGGCGATCGCCATTGGAAACTTCAACAATGACGCCTACGACGATCAGATCATCAGCAACCCCCTCGACAGCATTCCCGGCCCAAACCGCGGAAGCATCAGCGTCAACCTGGGTTCCACCAACGGCATCCAATGGCCCCCCCAAGCCTCGATGGCCGGGGCCAGCAGCGGCGATGAATATGGATCCGCTTGGGCCGCCGGTGACTTCGACGGTGACGGTTACGACGACGTGGCCATCGGCGCCTACAAAGCGAACTCCGACACCGGCTATGTACAGATCATGTACGGTGGAACCACCGGAATCGACACCAACGTGATCGAGACT
>SYKL01000315.1 GCA_005797785.1 Pseudomonadota bacterium
CGCTCCTGAAGCTCGCCGAGTGGCGTACCCAGAATGGGAAGCTCGATCGCCCGTTCTCCAAACGGTTCGATGGGGGTGCCGTGCGCGGTGCGAATCGCCAACACTTCGGAACCTCCTGGCTCGAACTGCGGTGAACCCCACGTTACTACAGGCCGCTCGAATCCACGAGGATGGTGCATGAAATCGGTGACGCTCGCCCTTCCGCTGCGGGATATGGTCGTTTTCCCTGGGATGTTGCGCACTGTGATGGTGGGCCGTCCGTCTTCGGTGGCGGCGGTGGAGCGCCACATGACGCAGGGAGTTCCGCTCGCTCTGGTGCCTCAGCGGGATTCCGCGGAAGAGGACGTTGAAAAAGCCGCATATTCGACCGTGGGGTGCCTTGGGCAGGTTCTTCGGGCCGCTCGGATGCCGGATGGCACGATGCGAGTCTTGGTGGAAGGCCTTGAAAGAGTGAAGTTGCGCGGCAAGCTTCAGATGGTGGAGGGATGCACCGCTTTTGTCGCCGAGCAGTTGCCGGCGTCAAAGGAAGATCCCGTCAAAGTGGGTGGGATGGCCCATCAAGTGGTGAGCTTGTTCCGGGAGTTTATGACCGGTTCTGGGTTGTCGCCGCAGGAGCAGGATCTGCTGATGGCCGACGCCGAGGATCCGGAGCGGTTGGCGGATCAGGCGGCGGGTCAGCTGGAGCTCAATTTTGAAGCGCGGTTAGGGTTGTTGGAGGAGCTTTCCGTCAAACGCCGCCTGGAAATGTTGGTCGACCATTTTGCCGTTTCGATCGCCAGCATGCGGGTTGCCGCAGATGTGAACCAGAAGGTTCAACAGGCGATGGACCAGAGCCAGCGAGAATACCACCTCAAAGAGCAAATGAAGGTGATCCGCACCGAATTGGGCGACGCTTTCGGTTCTGAGGCGGAGGCGGACACCTTTGAGACGCGGATCCGCGAGGCGGGCCTGCCCCCGGAGGCGGAAAAAGAGGCGTTGCGAGAGGTGGATCGCCTGCGGCGGGTTCACCCGGACACCGCCGAATACACGATCACCCGGACCTGGCTTGAGACCGTCTGCGAATTGCCATGGAAGAATGCGACCACCGACACCACGGATCTCAAACGCGCGCAGGTGGTGCTCGACGAAGATCACCACGGCCTTGAGAAAGTGAAGGAACGTCTGCTGGAATACCTCGCGGTTCGTCAGCTGAAACCTGACCACAAAGGCGCCATTCTGTGCTTTGTGGGCCCTCCCGGCGTAGGCAAGACGTCGCTCGGTCGCTCCATTGCGAGGGCGCTCGGCCGCAACTTTGGTCGGATCGCTCTCGGTGGAATCAAGGATGAAACCGAGATCCGTGGCCATCGGCGCACCTATGTGGGCGCTTTGCCAGGGCGGATTATCCGCGCACTCTCCCGGGCCGGAAGCCGAAATCCGGTGTTTGTGCTCGATGAAATCGATAAGGTAGGCAACGACTTCCGCGGTGATCCCGCCAGTGCACTATTGGAAGTGTTGGATCCCGAGCAAAATTCGGCGTTTGTCGACCACTATGTCGATCTGTCGGTGGATCTGTCGCAGGTGTTGTTCATCTGCACGGCAAACCAGATGGATCCTATTCCATCGGCGCTTTTGGACCGATTGGAGATCATCGAAATCCCCGGGTATACCGAAGAGGACAAGGTCCAGATCTCCCAGCAGTACCTCCTGCCAAAATTGGCGGAGCAACATGGTCTTTCTACAAAGCAGGTGTCGTTGCCGGCCGATGCGATCCAGCAGACGATCCGAGACTACACGCGCGAAGCCGGATTACGGGAGCTGGAGCGGCAATTGGCGGCCCTGCACCGCAAGGTCGCTCGGCAGATCGTCGAAGGCCGAGCGCGGAAGGTGAAGATCACCGCCGCAAATCTGCCTCGGTACCTGGGCCCCGCACGTTTCCATCAGGAGCTGTCGGAACGGGCGGATCAACCTGGCGTCGTCATCGGTCTGGCTTGGACCGCCTCAGGCGGGGACATTCTGTTTGTAGAGGCGACCCGTATGCCCGGGAAAATGTCGCTCAAACTTACGGGATCGTTGGGCGCTGTGATGAAAGAGAGTGTGGAGGCTGCGCTGTCGTGGTTGCGTTCGCACGCAGGCGAGTACTCCCTGCCGAATGACGCTTTCGATCATGAGTTTCACTTGCACGTGCCCGCGGGCGCGATCCCCAAAGATGGCCCTTCCGCGGGCGTGACCATGGCGACCGCGTTGGCATCGTTGGTGACCGGTCGCGCGGTTCGGCCCCATTTGGCCATGACCGGTGAGATCACCCTCCGCGGAAAAGTGCTTCCCGTCGGCGGAATCAAGGAGAAGGTGCTCGCTGCCCGCCGCGCTGGGGTGAAGACCGTGATCCTCCCTCGGCACAATGGGAAGGATCTCGAGGATATTCCCGCCGTTTTGCGCAACGATCTTCAGTTTGTGCTGGTGGACACCGTGCAGGAAGTCCTGCTCAATGCGCTGGAACCTTCGGCCTGACTTTGGGCTCGTGACGTTCCATCGGGGCTCTAAAAGGGAAGAACGAACAGGATCAGATAGTTAACCGCTTTACGATATGCCTACAGTTCGTCCAAGAGGATCAGCCCGATCCACATCGTAAAGCACAGGACCACCATCAGAAAGTACAGCAGAGCGCCGACGAGGCCGATAAGTCCTGAAGTCAGGCCGGCTTTGGCGTAAGCGCGGCTGGCGGTGCCCGGTTGGGACGTCATCCACCCCTCGCGGCCCGCCCACAGGGCGAACGTGGCGACGGGAAGTGCGAGCCAAAAACTGAAGAAGAACGTGATCGGCCCGGCCATGCATAGGCCCATGGACGCGATGCCGAGCCGGACGGAGGTGCGCGCCCAGAACCGATCGCTGGAGTCCGCCTCCACTTCGACAGGTTCCGTTGTCAATTGCCGAGCAGGGCGTCTTCAGGCCCGCGCACGACATAATACCAGCCGAGCGAATTCATACGGTTGAACAGGATCAAATCCGTTTGTTGGGTGTCGGGATTCCAGTGCTGTTGTTTGCCGGATTCGAGGTTCTTGATCGCGGTCACCACCTCCGGCACGGGAAAGTCCTCGAGGCGAATGGTGCGATTGCGGAGTGCGCCACCCTCGACCTTCTTCCCTTTTTCGCTGCTGCGAACGACAATTTTTCCTTGGTCGTCGAGGAGGAAGCTCTCAGCTCCCGCCGGCAGACCTTCGGTGACCAGCAGATCTTCGATGATGTAGTCGTACGTGAGATCGATCGCTGCAACGCCGAGAAAATTGGGTTTCTCCGCATCGTCGTAGAGGGGGATCGCGCAGGGGAGCAATATTCCCAGCCCGGCGGTGTCGAAATAAGGGGCGCCCCAAGTGGCATCCCGGTGTTCTTGTCCGAGTTTGTACCAGGGGCGTTGGCGCGGATCGAAGTTGTCCTGGAGCGCGCCTTGTCCCGGGAACCCAATATAACCGCCGTTTGAGAGCCCGATTTGGGCCCAAGCGATCGGCGTGCCGATGTCGCGGATCAAGCGCGAAGCCTTGGAACGGGGCGCTGACGCCGCAGATTCATCCTTGGAAAGGAGCATGACCCGCTTTAGGTAGCGGTGAACTGGCGTAAGCCGAGTGAATTCGTCGGTAACACGGACGGTATCGCTGTTCTTGGAGATGAAGAACACCGGGTGTTCGACGCTGACGGGGATTCCATAACGTTTGGCATCGGCCAGATCGTCGGGAGCGGTCGCCTCATTTGCAAAGTCGGCGGCGTAGAAGATGGGGTCCTCTCCGGGTTTGCCGCGGATCAGCATCTCCACTGAGGATGCTGCAACGATGCCGAGCAAACCCTCAAATCGGGCAAAGTGGCTGTCGATTTTCGCCGCTTGCGCCGCATGGGAGGTGAGCAGTGAGGTGACCTGCTGCTCGCGTTCGGCGGCCACAGCTTGCGAATAGATCCCATAGACGGTGCTGATCGCCACGGTACTGCCGGTGAGACTCAGCGCAATGAACACCAAGAACAGGGTGAGCTCGCGGTGCCGACCGACCCACCGCATGACGCGTTGGCGAATGGTATCGGGGCGAGCGAGCACGGCTTCGCCCCGTTGGTACCGACGAACGTCTTCGCTGAGCTTGGCGACGTCCGGATACCGGTTTTGTGGCTTCTTTTGCGTCGCCTTTTCCACGATCGCTTTGAGCTCTGGCGGAATGGCTTCGCCAAAGGGATGGATCATGGGGTCTTTTTCAGCGTCCTGCTGACGCATAACCACCTTGATCGGCGACTTACCGGTCACAGCCGGCTTGAGGGCAACCAATTCGTAGAGGATCAACCCCAGAGAATACTGATCGCTTTTGCCGTCCAACAGCCTTTGGCCATGCGCTTGTTCCGGCGACATGTATTGCGGGGTTCCGATGATCATGCCGGTATCGGTGCTTTCGTCTCGGTCGGATTCATCACCGGTTTGGAGTTTTTCGACCTCCTGATATCCCTCGACCAACACCAGATCTTCGCGCTTCGCCTCGGGAACCTCCATCAGGCGGGCGATGCCCCAGTCCATGACGTACACTTCGCCGTACATCCCGATCATGACGTTTTCGGGCTTCAGATCCCGATGAACGACACCGCGGCTGTGCGCGTAGTGAATTGCGTCGCATACCTTGAGAAAGAGCTCCAAACGCCCAGAAAGGGAATGGCCGTCGTCAATTTTCCGGGCCTTGTATTGCTCGCGGGTTTCTTCCACGAGTTTTTCCAACGTGCGGCCGCGGATGAGTTTCATCGTATACGCGAGTGTGCCGTTGGGAGCGAGATCGAGGGTGTACACGGGCACGATGTTGGGGTGATCGAGCTGTGCCGTGATCTGCGCTTCACCGTAAAATTTGGTCGCAAGCGACTTCTGTTTCGCGATGGACTCGCTCATCACCTTGTAGGCGACGGTGCGGTGGAGATCGAGATCTTTGGCGATCAGGACCTCCCCCATCGCCCCTTCACCAATTTTCCCGTGAAATTTGTAGCCGCGTCCGGGAACATCGGCCGGAGCGTTGGAGTTAGCGCCGGGCTTTGGCGGGTACGATGGCGTGCGGGCGTGGATCGGATCGGCGGTGCGCGGTGCGGCGGGTTCTGCCGTTCGAACGCCCTTCGGTGGCGGAGGAATCCGTATAAGGTCTTGCGTGCTGGAGGGGTCCGGGATCCCTGCGCCGGCGAGGGTGCCCGTCGACAGAGGATCCGCAGCTTGCAGACGCTGCAATTGCTGGCGGTCGATATGCCCTTTTTCCGAGAGCCACTGAAGAAAGGCCACTGGATCGGTTGAGTTCTGCTCCTCCTCAAAGGAGAGCAACAACGCATCAAAATCCGGCATCACGGGGGCGAGTGCCGCCCGAATCGCTTCCATCCGCATGGTGACCTACATTGAGGGATGCAGCAGGATACCACAGCACGCCCCTGGAGCGTTACGCGCGTCACAGGTGTTGCACGGAGGCTGCATTGAACGTCGCCCCACCGCCGCCGGATTACACGCAGGCGGGCTGGCTTCAGGTCGGTTCAGGCGCGGCCAACGTGATGGTCGGGGGCGTACTGTGGTTCTCCTTGATCTTTGCTTGCATTGGGCTGTGTTGGACCTTGC
>SYKL01000316.1 GCA_005797785.1 Pseudomonadota bacterium
CGCTGCCGGGTCACTTCGTCAGCTTTGTTTAGGATTTTCACCGCGCGCTCAACCCCGAGGCGCAGGTCAAATCCACGGTATACGACCGCCATCCCTCCTTTTCCCAGGGATTCAAAAATGCGGTAACGCCCCTTCCCCACCGCGACCGGCGCATCCGGCGTTTCAAAGGCTTCTCTCACTAAAGGGTGGGCAAACGACCAACCACCCTCGGAATCGACCGCCAACCCTGCCGCCAACAGCTTGTCGACCAACGCATTTCGTGGTTCTCCCTGTTCATCTCCACAAGCGCGGTTCCAAAGCGTGGCATTCACCCGCAGGGGCAGCCTCGCCGCAATCGCCAACCATTGCGGGCCTTTTTCGCTCGAAATGGCCCAAGTGGTCCGTTGAGCCAAGGCCGCACGCCAATCACACACCGCCGACACGGATCCCTCGGCGAGTCCCAACACAAGTTGATGGGCAGCGAACGCCAATCCACGGCTCTCCCGAATCACCCCCTGCCGATCTAAGGTGGGGACCGATTGGTAAAGGTGATTGACCAATTCGCCGATCGCCGCGTCGTCCAGCGGAGCGACTTCCACCACCTTTGCGCGCGGATGGGACAACAGGCGCGCCCAACGCGACGAATGGCTGGCGCTGACCGTTCGCTCTTCGGCGCGATGTACGCCCTCCACCAGGGCCACCACATCGACATTCGATTCCAAAAGGGACACTACCAGCGGTATCACCTCGCCTTGTTCGTGCCCGTCCTCGATTCGAAGCACGACCCGGCGCGTTCGAGCCAGCTGGACGACGAAATCCCGAGCATGAACCGGATCCTCCACGGCACGGCGTGCGGCCTCGAGCGCGTCCGGCGCACCAAGCCACCCCAGGCGGCTCTCGATCGCCTCCTCCACGTCCCGGGTGGCCGAATCCAGCCCTAAGAAGCGGTTTAGTGCCGACGACAAGGCCCCCGCCCCACCCGGTTCAGCCTCCACGTGCAACCAGAACACTTGCCCGAGGCTGCGGAGAGCGACTTCATCCAAAAGCCGCGATCGCCCAACACCTCCCGGCCCTCGCAGAATCAACACCTCCCCGCGAGGTCCTTGCACAAAGTCTTCGAGCAAGGCCAACTCGCGCGCCCTCCCCACCAACGGCAACGGCCGATGTGGCAGAAGGCAGGCGCCGATTTCGTACAATCGGGGATCGACCGGCTCACGCCAGGCCGGCGCCAGACTCAAGGCTTCCCGAGCCTCAGACGCCGATCGAAAGCGACCAAAGGGCCACAACAGCGTCATGCGCGCGACCCATTCTTCCATTCCTGGAGCGGCGGGAAACCTCCACGGCAACGCCGGCAATGGCTCATCGTCCGCCGGGATCTCGCCTCCAGTGGCCCAAGCCCAAGCCAGGCGTCCCAACGAAAACAGGTCTTGGCTCTTGCCGATGTCCCCCTTCCAATGCGGCCAACCTTCACCCGGGACCAGCTTCGCCCCCCCCGCAGACGCGGACCACCACACGCAATCCGCGCAGATTCGGCCGTAACAAATCCCCCGATCGTGCATGAACTGCAGAGCTTCCAGAACCTGGACCAACACCGCCACCCAGGTTTCTGCGTCCGCGATGGCGACCGGCGCTACCAGGGATTCTCCGAGAAGAAAGGGCAGTTCGGGCGTTCGAAGTCCCTGGTCACAAACAAACCACAGCCCAGGATGTTCCAGTCTCGCGGACCGCCGCGCGATCTCGGCAAGGTCGGCCTCCGAAACCCCTGGGTACAGCCTCGCGATCAACGCCAACCCGTGGTCCGGTCGGACTACCGGAATCATCCGTTCGGCGATGGCTTCGTCCCAGCGGTAGATCGCGGGATCGACGTGGTGCATGGCCGTTCATACCACAAAACAAACCGCCCAGTCCATCGATCAGGATTCCGCAGCCCCTTCCATAAACCGGCTTAACACGCTCACAAACAGCGCCGGACCAGACGCTTCAGGATCGGGGGGAAGCACCGTATAACGTTGAATCATCAAACCCGCGGATGCCGCATGCCCTGCCAAATCGTCCCGGTCGAACCCAAAGAAAACATGCCCCATCTGCCGCCGGTATGCCTCCCGATCGTGGGCCACCATGTCGAGCACGATCACCCTTCCGCCGGGCGCCAAGACGCGCGCCGCCTCGGTTAAAACTGCGGTAGGACTATCCACATGGTGCAGCACCAGCATCAGAAGTGCCGCATCCACACACCCATCGTCGAGCGGCAGCTCCTCCAGGCTCCCCTCGCGAACCTCCACGGTCGCCATTCCCTGCATTCGAAGCCGGGCTTCTTCCAGCATCGCGGGTTCACGATCGACCCCGATCGCCTGCGCCACATGCGGCGCCAGTACCGCGAGGATGTCACCCGTTCCGCAGCCTAGATCCGCCACTCTCAGGGATTCCGGCAGCAATGCCATCAGGGTCGGAAGCAAAAAAGCCTGCCCGTACAACTCCCGCCGCACCTCCGGCCAGCGGCCCGCCACCTCTCCAAAAAACCGCCGCGTATCTCCCGATCGCGTGGACAACACGCTGGCCAACCGCCGCGCATCTTCCGGATGATCCGTCGCCACCGCCTGACCCACCACCTCCCAAAGCCGGCGCTGTTCCTCCGAGAGAGCGTCGCCGATCGCAAACATCCGTGCCGTCCCCTCTCGGCGAGAGATCACCCAACCATCGTCTTCCAACGCCTTCAAATGCCGACTAATGTTCGGTTGCGGGATCTGAACCACCCGGGAGATCTCCCCGACAGCGAGCTCCTGCTGCTCCAAAAGCCGCAGCAAACGCGTGCGCTCTGGAACGGCGAGGTGTCCTAGCCGTTGGTGAATGTCCGCCATCCGTCCCCTCCAAACGTCCTTGCCGGCCGCCCGCCATCAGGCTATCCTAACTCCATCCTTTCATCCACATACACGGATGAAGGACCAGAGGAACCGATGAACGCCACGAATCTCGCCAAGCTCCCCTTCCTCGACACCGAACTACCGTTGTTCGCCGATCTTCCCTACAAGGTGCGGGATATGTCTGAGGCAACCGTCCGTTTCGGTCGGAAGGAGCTGGAATTGGCGTTGCACGAAATGCCAGGACTCGCGTCCCTGCGCGCGGAGCACGGCAAATCGAAGCCCCTCGCCGGCGCCAAAATCATGGGTTCGCTCCACATGACGATTCAGACCGGCGTTCTCATTGAAACGCTGGTGGAGCTCGGCGCCGAC
>SYKL01000317.1 GCA_005797785.1 Pseudomonadota bacterium
ACAGCAGATCGGGCTCGGAAGCGAGGATGGAGGCGAGTTGCCAGCGTCGACGCTCGCCGGGAGAGGCGTCCGCCCACCGTTCCAAGACCGCTTCGTCGAGCTCAAAGTACCCTTTGTACCAAGGGATGGATTCCAATGGCCCAAGATCGGGAAAGGTTTCCGGCCGCTGGGGAACGTACGCTACCCGCGGCAACGGGCGTAAGTATCGGACTTTTCCGTGGTGGGGCGCGCGAACTCCGGCCAGGACCTCCAGCAAAGTACTCGTGCCGGCGCCGTTCACGCCAACGATGCCGGTCCAACCGGTATGGATTGGAAAGGTGAGGTTCTCAAACAACAGGTTGCTGCCGTGTTCAACAGCGAGATCGTCGACGAGGATCGACGCCCCCGAGGGATGGGAAGGCATGCAGGCTCCGCAAAGAAGGTGGGCGACCAAAAAGAAGCGTGGAACCCTCGGAAGGGTGGGTGGCGCACGCAAAATGGGGCCTACAATCGCAACGGCGGATCCTCTTGTGCCACACTGTAGCGAACGGAACGAGGCGTCGCAAGGCACGTGGAATGCAACACTCCGCAACCCCCGCGCCCGCTCGGTTCGGGTATACCTCAACGCCAAGGAGATATGCAATGAATGCAAAGCATGCAGTTTGGGGCTTGGGGTACTTGGTTGGCTGCGCAGGAGGATCGGATGATTCCGTAGATTCCGACGCCGATACGGACGCAGTCGCCGCAGTCGCCGTCACCGCCGGCGACTATGCACTGACCGCCGCCGATGACGGCAGCACCGATTGCACAGGTGAAGGTGCGCCTGAAACCGACTTTATCGAGGACTTGTTCTTTGTGGTAGATTCCTCGTGGGACACCGCCTTTTCCGGCACGGCTGGATTCAACGACGAGTTCTCATTCAGTTACGATTGCACACAAACGGGTTCTGGCTTTGCATGTGAATCCTCGGTGTTTGAATCGCCCATGGGAGACACCACCAGCGTGTTTTGGTCGTTTACAGCGACCGGTTCGGTCATCGACGAAAGCACGCTTGAGGGGTCACTGGCGCTGCTCCGCGAATGCGAGGGCGATCTGTGCGAACAGGTGGACATTCAGGCAGCGTGCACCACGACGCAGGGGTTTTCGGCCACGTTAGAGTAGGATCGATTGCCTATGTAAACCCGCAAAGGGCGTGGCACTACCCGGTCGCAACTAGGCGTCGCTTCCTAGGATTTCCACGCCTCGGGCGCGCAGGCGAGCAAACACCTCCGGATCGTCCAATTCGGAGCCATAGGAGGTGACCTGCGTCAGCTTGGGCAGCGTATCCAACACCGCGGCGTGCGTGAACTTGCCGGCCATCCACAACGATTTTAGCGCAGGATGATGCGCCAGAGGGGCCAGATCCAGCGGTTCGTCCGGGCTTCCCCCGTGCCCATCAAAGTCGAGACTCTCCAACGCGCTGAGCGCGGAAATGCCTTCGAGGGAACGCAGGCAGTAGGCATCCGTCTCCCCGCCGCTGCAGGTGCCGACACATTCCTCCAGGGTCATGTATGCAACATTGCCACCGTCGAAATCGAGCGCGGTGATTTTCGCCAACGCTTTGGCGGGCAAGGGGATCCGATGCAGGCGCGCCATGCCGTTCTGCAGGAGTTCGGTTTCAGACTCGCCTTCCGTGTCCTCTAGCGCGGCTTCCAATTCGTCTTCGGAGAGGTATTCCTCGTCGATCAGGGCGCTGAGCACGGCCAGATGGAGACCGCCGTCGGCAAAAGGGGAAGGGATGCGGCCCGGGCGCGGTTTTTTCATGCGGAATCCCCTCTTCTGCGTTCGCTCCCGTTCCTTAAACGGCTGCTTTGGCACTCGCAACCGTCGTCGGCCTTAGGCATTGGGGCCTATGGTGGGCCGCCAGAGCGTGGAACTGAGCCAGGGCGATCCCACGCGACCGGCGGACAAGTGAGGCCCGCAGCCGCAAGTGAGGCCAGATCCGGCGCTTCCAAGCGGATGTCCGCTGCACACGCCACGTTTTGAACGAGCTCCGCCAGCGGTGGAACCCTCAGGGCCGCGCAATCCGCCTCCGTCGCCTCTCCGGTCAGGTCAATCACGCATGTGCGGCCGTCGTTTTGACGCATCTGCGTTCCATACCGAACAACCGGCACGCCACCCTTCGCCAACACCTTCCCCACCCGCTTCCCGGGGGGGGCGACGGACGCCAGGGCGGAACGCAAAATCGCAGCCCGCACAGGCCGAACCGGCGCGTGAGGCGGACGGAGGGCACGGCGGAGCCGTGGTTCCTCGCGCAGCGAGAACCGAGCGACAGCGAGCCCGGAGAACGCCGACGGCGTTAGCCGGCACGCCCAGATGGTAAAGTGGTTGACGAACCAGCTCAACCGTGTGATGGAGCGCGACGGAGCCCCGATGAACCACAACGACGTGCTGCGCCGCCTAAGGTACGCCCTCGACCAAAACGACGCTGGCGTGACCCGCCTGTTCCGGATCGGCGGCCTCGAACTTCGCGAAGGAGAGTTGAAGTCGTACATGGCCAAAGAAGGCGACGAGGATTTTGTCCCCTGCCCTGGTCGTGCTTTGACCGCCTATTTGGACGGCTTGGTGATCGATCGCCGTGGACCGCGGGATCCATCGTTGCCGGCGCCGCCAAAGGCGCTGCTCGACAACAACCTAATCCTCAAAAAGCTCCGTATTGCGCTGGAATTGCAGGAAGAGGACATGATCGCGGTCCTGGACATGGGCGGGATGGATGTGACCCCGTCGGAGCTGGGCGCGCTGTTTCGCAAGCCCGACCACAAGCATTTTCGGCCGTGCGGGGACCAGTTGTTGAGGAACTTCCTCAATGGGTTGACGTTCAAGTTTCGCGGGGTCACCGGATCGTCAACCGATTGACGATTCCGACCGCGATCCCCTCCGAGTGGAACGGCCCCTGTGGTACCCTCTCCCCCTGCGGCCGCTGGGCCAACGCTTTGGAGAGAACATGGCCGCCACCCTTCGCTTGAACCTCGCTCCTTCCCTGGTCCTGGCGCTCGGCCTCTGGGGTTGCACCAGCGAACCCAACGACACGGTCGACACCGCAGACAGCGACACCGGGGACACCGCACCCGATCCCTGCGCCGCCGATGAACATGTCGTCGACCACGAGTGCATCGCCTGCGAGCCCGGCAGCACCCGCGACGCGGGCGACGATCCGGCCGGCGACGACACCACCTGCGAAGCGATCCTTTGTGACGAAGACGAGGCCGTCGTTGACCACCAATGCATCGCCTGCGAACCCGGCACCGCCAACGCCGCGGGCGACGACGCCACCGGCGATGATACCACTTGCGAAACGGTCTTTTGCGAAATCGACGAGCACGTGGTGGACCATGAGTGCGTCGCCTGCGACGAAGGGTCGTACAATGACGCTGGTGACGACGCGACCGGCGATGACACCACCTGCCAACTCGCCTTGTGCGCAGAAAATGAACATGTGGTCGACGGCGCCTGCGTGGCCTGCATGCCCGGCAGCACCAACGCCCAGGACGACGATCCCAGCGGCCCAAACACCGAATGCGATGTCGAGTTCTGCGACGAAAACGAACGCGTGGAAGCGCACGCCTGTGTCGCCTGCGCGGGGGGGATCAACGCCCCAGGCGACGATCCGACGGGGGAAGACACCACCTGCTGCGATGAAACTCCGATCTGGGGCGCCGCCGCCCTCGACGGAACCTCCGACGGCCAGTTCCAAAATGGGTTTGTGTTCACGGGCAACCCTGGGTCGGTGTCGGATACCGCCTGGACGGCGCTTTCCATCAACGAAGCCGGAGGAGCCGTGACTCCTGGAGCGGCCTATTGGGTGCGCAACACCACCGGGTACAGCGCGGGTGCCTACTGGGGATCCACCAACACCCTGCCCTCGCCCACCCAAGCCAACGGCGTCGCCATCTTCGACTCCGACTTCCTGGACAATGGGGGACAACAGGGCGCTTTTGGTATGGGCACTTCCCCTTCCCCTCACCACGGCGAGCTGATCTCCCCGCTGATCGATCTCACCGACTACGACGAAGTGCCGCTGACCGCCGTGTTCTTCACCGGGTACCGCGATTTTGACATCACCAGTTTTGGGGTTTCCTTGTCCGTCAACGACGGCGCCACTTGGGGTCCGGTGCAAGAAGTGCCGCTCGTTGGCGGCATCGTAACAACAGAAACCGTGCTCCCCCTCGGCACACTCACCGACAACCTTCCTCAGGACGCCGATCTTACCCAATCCCGATTGAAGGTCGTATTCAACGGGGATTATTACTACGCCATGGTCGACGACCTGACGTTGTACGCGTGCTACAGCCCCTGAGTCAACGAGAGCCGGCCCACCTGTGCTACCCTCGCTCCAGGAGGCCATCCATGCGCCACGCCTGGACGCTCGTCGCCCTTTCCCTTGCCGGTTGCAATGACGCCAGCCTGGGCGTTTTCAACAGCGCGCCCACCGCCGAGATCACCTCCCCTTCCGACGGCGACACCCTGCTCGAAGGCTACACCGCCACCTTTCGCGGGGTGGTGGGCGATCCGGATGACTCCACCGATTCGCTGCGAGCGCGGTGGTATTTGGGCGACGAACTGCTCTGCCCGCTCACGACCCCCGACGAGGACGGCTCGACCGTCTGTGAGTGGTTGGTAGAAGGCAGTGGTGGTGAGCTCACTTTGGAGGCGCTGGATCCCGCGAACTCGCTCGCCTCGTACTCGGTATCCATCACCGTAGCGCCCACGGATGCGCCCACGGCGGCGATCGTGTCCCCGGACGCAGACACCATCTTGTATGCCGATGTTCCCGTCCAATTGGAGGGGACCGCGTCCGATCCGGAGGACGCTTCCGGCGATCTGTTGGCGACCTGGACCAGCGACGTGGACGGCGAATTGATCGCCCCCACCGCGCCCACCGACGGAACCCTCGCCGCGGAAGTGTCGTTGACCCCGGGCGATCACCTGCTCACGTTCGCGGTCACCGACCTCACCCAAAAGCAAGCGTCCGATACCGTTTCCGTGCATGTGTACGGGGCCAACACCGCCCCCACCTGCTCCATCACGCCCTCGACCGATACCGCGATCGAAGCCGGCACCCCGTTCGACCTCTCGGGTCTCGCCGCGGACACCGAATCCGCGGCCGAAGATCTCGATGTCACCTGGGAAAGCTCGCTCGATGGCGTTCTGGCGAGCGGTCATCCCGACGTGGACGGGCACTTTGACCACGCCTGGACGCCTTCCCACGGTTTGCACACGCTTACGTTCACCGTCGAAGACGCCCGCGGTGCCCTCTGCACTCAGGCGATCGAGCTCCTCGCCCACGATGCGCCCACGATCGAACTGCACACTCCCGCGCCGGACGATTTCTCCAACACCGACCAGATAGTAAACCTGCTTGCCGAAGTGAGCGACGACTACTCCGCCCCCGAACAGCTGATGGTCACCTGGGCCTCCGACGTCGACGGGGATTTGGACACCACTGAGGTCGATAGCGACGGACTTTCGAGCCACTCCGTCAACTTGAGCCCCGGCCCGCACGTGTTGACCGCCACGGTCGTCGATCCCCAAGGGCTCGAAAGCACTGTGGAAATTAACCACTACCGCAACCGGCTGCCGACCGCACCGGAAGTGTCCCTGCTTCCCGCCCAGCCGCACACCCAAGACGATCTCGCGGCGGCCCTTTCCACGCCCGCCACCGACGCGGACGGCGACACCCTCACCTATGAGTGGTCGTGGACGGTCGATGACGGTAATGGTACGGTCAACGCCGGCAACGGCACCCCCGACATCGACGAGGCCGACACGGTTCGCGGGCAGGTTTGGACCGTCGCGGTCGCCGCCACCGACGGCTACGGCTGGGGCCCTCCCGCGACCGCCTCGGTCACCATCCAAAACACTGCGCCGGCACTCACCGAAATCCACTTCGAACCCGAAGATGCGCTCGCGTACGACGATCTGATCTGTGTCGCCGAAGGCTCAGATCTCGACGGCGATACCGTCAACTTCATTTACGAATGGACGGTGGACGGCGACGTGGTCGACGGCGAAACCTCGGACACGCTGGACGCCTCGTATTACGGGATCCACGAAGAGATCGTGTGCATGGCGACTCCCCACGACGGCGATCTCGTCGGCCCGCCGGATTCGGTGGCGGTCACCTTCCTCAACACGCCGCCGACGGCAACGGTCAATCTCACCGCCAATCCTTCGCCAGCGACCGTGAACAGCACGCTTTCGTGCGCCACCACCACCCACGATGACGATGGGGACACGGTCACGGTCACCCGGTATTGGACCCGCAACGGCACCACGATTCCGTCCCAGACCGGAACCAGCCTTGGAGCGGGGAATTTCGCTTCAGGGCGGACGATCCGCTGTGTGGTCACCCCCAACGACGGCACCACACTCGGTGCGCCGGTCACGTCCAACGCGATCGTGATCGAAAACTCGCCTCCCGTAGTCACCACCGTCACCTTGAGCGATCTACGCCCGTTTGAGACGGAAACCTTGACGGCGACCGTGAGCGGGTATTCCGATGCGGACGGCAACCCCGCGGGTGCCCACCGATACGATTGGTGGAAGAAGGCCGCCGGCACCTCTACCTGGGTCGCCGTCGGAACCGGCACTTCCTCGTTGGTGCTCACCAACGTCGATCCATTGGACGAATTCTATGTGGCGGTCACCCCAATCGACAGCGTGGGAACCGAGGGCGTTCCTGTAAACTCAGGAACAGCCACGGTCTCCCATCCGTGGACCAAAGTGGCCCTCGGCATGTACAAGACCTGCGCCCTGCGCGGCGACGGCACCCTGTGGTGTTGGGGTCAGGTCGGCTCGCCGAACGGGGGGCTCCCGTACTTGGTTCCGGCCGCGGGCGAAGCCTGGGGCGGCGCCCACTGGACCGATTGGACCGACGTCTTTGCCAACTCTGAAAACATGTGCGGTACGCGCGCAAACG
>SYKL01000318.1 GCA_005797785.1 Pseudomonadota bacterium
GGGTACTTCGTCGCGCTGCCGAGCTCGCCGGAAGTAGCATACTGGTACCCGATCTACGCGGAAACCCAAACGGGCACGTTTGACACCAATTATAAGCCGTTCATGGCGGGATATGAAGATCTGACCTGCCGTGACGCGGATTGGGACGTCGCTGCGATGCAAGACGACTTCTATGACATCAGCGATCGTATGACGCTTTACCGTGAAACGGAGGACACCAAAGTTCCTGCCTATTTGTGGTGGCCGGCGGTCTTGTCGGAGGCGTCCGCGGATCCGGACTTTCTCTTCGATTCGATGTTTTCGGAAGGTGGATGGTGGGGGGACCTCTATCCGAATTGGGAGCCCTACATCTTCAACGAACCCGATGAATTTGAACCCGTCTATTGCGGTCCAGCGGACGCTTCTGTAACGAAGGAAGTTGTGGAAGTAGTGAGCTTCTCCTCGGACGAAGACGAAGAGAAGGAAGAAAAGCACCAGTTCCTTTCCATCAATGGCAAGACCATTGCCGGTATCGTTGCCGAGTGGGCCCCGGAATGGCAGCGTGCGGATTCCAAGGTGGCTCGCCACAAAGTGGTGGATATGGCGCTCGACGACGTCGATTTCTGGTACGCGGAAACGGAAGAGGCAACCTCGGCAACGATTCACGAACTGGTCGATTTGTACGATGAGTCCGCGTTCTTTAGGAAGGTCGTGGATAGAGCCACGCCAGACGAGGATACTTCGCTGATCGAAATCGATCAGACCATTCAAGAGTATTCACTCACGTTTTGTGAGATCTTCGATTGTCCCGAGGGTAAGTAGTTCGTCATTGGGCCCCGCCAAGCGCGGGGCCCACCCATCCGTTCAAGGGGTACACCTTGCATAGACCGGCGACCCAGCTCATCCTATGCAAACAATGCGGAACGCCGGTTTGTCGGGATGTTCGGGGGCCCGTTGTGGCGGCGCCGACCTGGCGCGATCCCGTAGGTTGTGGTTTTTTCGCCGAAAGTAAAGAAACGAATGCGATCCTCGTGCATCCTTACGACCAGCGCGGGCTGGTGCCGACGGGGAGGCACCGGGTCGAACCCGAACGGCGTCGTGACTGCTGCGGGTGGGAGGGCAGTGTTGCGTGTTCGCACGGGCACCTGGTCGGCGAGTATGCGAGCACCTGCGCGGGCGATCGATTTTTGGCATTCTCCAGTACGAACGTTGTCCTGGAGAGTTGCACCGCCCCGACTCGGCGCCCCGTGTGGATTGGGCCGGTGCATTCGGCCGAAGGCTTGGCGTTGTTGTGGTGTGAGCAACTGTCGTTGGATTGGCACGTGGCAACCGACGAGCGGTGGATCCAGGACCTCGCCATGCTTGGGGTTCCGCCAGTGGTCTACTGGAACCATGTGGAAGTTGCAGTGCGGTTTGGCATCGACGCCGTCGGGATCCAGGCGTTGTTCGCAGCGAAGGGATGGTTGATGATGTTGCGAAACGGCGATGCGGGCGACATCCATTGGCCGCCAGAGTCTGCGGGTCCCGGGCTGTCGCGCTGATGCTCGTGCGGGGCTGCATTTAAGCGCTTTTTTCCGATATCTGATACAATCGGAGACCACCGGAAACAACCCGCTCGGAAGCCGAAGGGTACTCCTTACACAGCACCCAGGGTGCAACGGTGGGAGGCTTCCGTGTGGTGGATTGCTATGGTTTTGGGTTGCGGGACCCCGGGCATCAAGTCGGCGGATTCCAATGTACGGCCGAACATCGTGCTGATCACGCTCGACACCACGCGCGCAGATCGTCTGGGCTCCTACGGCTATCCCGCTGCTCAAACCGCCGCTCTCGATCATCTGGCGAACCAGGGGATCCGATTTGAATACGCGTATTCGTCAATCCCCTTTACTATTCCGGCGCATGCGTCGTTGTTCACAGGGCTGTATCCCTTCCACACGGGAATTCGTGCGAACGACGCTCCGCTTCGACCGGAGTTCACGACCCTAGCGGAACAACTGCAGGCGAACGGCTGGTATACCTGTGCAAGCGTGGGTGCGTATGTCACCCATCGCTCTTGGGGTTTCGATCAGGGATTTTCTGAATATTACGATGGTATTCCCGAGGATGGGGATCGCAATCGCTGGCACGCGGAGCGGCCCGCGGAAGCGGTGGTGGACGATGCGCTTGACTGCATGGCCAAACGCCCATCCGATGAACCGTACTTCCTTTGGGTTCACCTGTTTGATGCCCACCATCCGTACATCGCACACGGGGACGGGAAGTTCGCAGACCCCTACGATGGGGAGTTGGCGTACATGGACGCCCAAGTGCAGCGGCTTGTTGACTCGTTGGCTTCCGACAGTACGTTATGGGCGGTGGTGGGAGACCATGGCGAGGCGCTCGGTGAACACCACGAAAGTTCCCATGGACTGTTTGTCTACAACAGCACTCAGCACGTGCCGTTTTTCCTGTCCGGCGCCGGGGTTTCGTCCGGGGTGGTGAGCGATCCCGTGAGTACCGTGAGCCTTACTCCGACATTGTTGTACGCCGCAGGCCTTCAGGTGCCGACCGGTCTCGACGGAGTGGTGTTGCCGAACGCAGAAATGTCTCCGTATATGGAGAGTTTTCAGACCCTACAGCGGTTTGGACTCGCGCCGCAGCAGGCGGTGGTGAAAGGGCGTTGGAAATACATCGGAAATCCGCAACCGGAACTCTACGACATGATCCTCGACCCATCCGAGATTCGGAATGTGGCCGCTTTGTATCCGGATATCGTACATGACCTTCAATCGACTCTCCTGGCACAGCGAATCCCCCCGCCAGGAGAGTCGATTCCCTTTGTTGATCCCGCGATCGCGGATCGGCTGGCGGCGCGCGGATATGTCGACGCTCCGGCGCCGCTGCTTCCTGTGGGAGCGGTCCCGGGCGACCCCAAAGACTACACCCGGATGTTTGATGATCTGCAAACTGCCGACCCCACGGACCCATCACAGAGGCTTCGAGTGGTCAGTCTGTGGGCGAAGCGGCTGCCTTATTCCTTTGAGTTGCGGTCGCAGGAGCTGCACTTATTGGACGCCTTGGGCCAGACGGACGCAGCGGACGCCGTTCAGGCGGAAATGACGGCGACCTTCGGACAAGATGCGCGGGTGTGGATTTCACAGGCGAGTCGCTCCCTCGCGCGTTCGCAACCAGAGGAGGCCCTTCGAGACGTGGAGGTGGCGCTCGACTGCGACCCCAAAAACGCTGCAGCGGTTGCACTGAAGGTGAGGCTACTGCTTGTGCTCGAGCGCGACGAGGAGGCGATTGCATATGCAAGTGAAGTGCTGCGCCAGGACCCAGAGAATCTGGTTTTGGCGGCGATTCTCGGAAAACTCGCTCTTGAAAATGAGGACTATGGAGTAGCGTTTCGGTATCTCAATGTGGCCGCCCGGGGACCCAACCCCGAGCCCGGCGCTCGGGTGGATTTGGCGGCGCTCCTCGTCCTTCAAGGGAATTCCGATGACGCACTTCGGCTGTTGCAGGCCGAGGTGGCGGAGTCCCCCAACGATCTTCGTGCCCATCGATTGCTGGCGTCGCTGCTTGGTCAAGATGGATTGTACGACCTTCAGTCCGTGCACCTCGAGGTGCTCGCCCAGGCTCACCCCGAGGACCCGAAAGCGACCGCCCAATATGCGCTATCGTTGTTCAATGCGGCGCGGTGGACAGAGTGCCAGCAGGTGGTCGACGAAGGGTTGGAGCGTTTCCCGGATGAACCGGACCTGTTGTTTGTGTATGCAAACCTCTTAGCCAAATCAGGAAATGTTGCTGAAGGTCGGGTGGTGTTTGAGCGGGCGAATGCGCTCCGGGGCGTGGAGAAACCATGATGCTGGCTCTATTGGTGAGCGCCGCAATCGGAGCCCCGGTGAACGATGGCCGGCTGGCGATGTTGGAACAGGGGACACCGAAGACTCGGTTGATCGCTGAAAAGATCCGGCTGAGGCAGGCACCGGATGATCCCTCGAGGGTTGCAAAATGGGGCGTAGCCTTGGCCGAGTACGGCCGCTGCGGCGACGCCTTGGATGTGCTCCACGAAGTGCTCGCGGACGATCCGGATCTGCCCGAGGCCTGGATGGCGGCTGCGGAATGCTCACGCCGAATCGGCTTGTCCTCCGATGGGCTCGATTTCTTGCGCCGCGGTCGGCGGCTGGACCCCGACCACGAGGGCATGCGCCAATTGGAACAATATTACTTAGCAGCAACAAATGGTTGGCAGCAAGGTGAAGGATTGTCTGACTTTGAGGATGAGTTTGAGCCGGTATGCCACCTTACGCGCGCAGCGATCCTTGCCCAACAAGGGGACGTTGAGGGGTACGACCGCGAACGCGCGCTGTGTCTCCAAGGAGGGCGATCAGTATGGGCGTTTTGGCGTTTGGATGCGCAGATGTGGCTCGTCGTGGACGATCCGATCGCGGTCCTCCACACCGTTGGGCCGGTACGGCGCGGGCGGGGGCCGAGTCGCCCGATTTTTGCGGAAGCGCAACGGCGACTCGGCGACCTTGAAGGCGCACGGACCCTGCTGGAACACTCAGAGGTGGAAGTGAGTGAGGGACTTCGTCACGATGCCGTCATGGCTCGGATTCGCGAGGACCTGGGGCAGGAGACTGCCGCTCAGGAGATCTTGCACCGCTATGGACCGTCGGAACTTGAGGTGCTCGAAATAGCAAGGAAGTATGCTGACGAGTTGCAGTGCCCTTGATAGTCTTCGATCTTTGGCAGTTCACACGGGCGTTGATCCCAGGAGTTGAAAATGCGTTTGACAATTCTGGTGGTGGTTGCGTTTCTCTCGGGTTGCTCGGGCAAACGGGGGCCCGCTGCTGCTGGGGTTACGCCAGGTGGTGGCTCGTCCCTCACCGTCAGTCAGCTGGAGGACGCGGAAAGCGATCTCCAACCTTTCGATCTGTGGGATGTGACCCTGGTTGAGCTGACGAAAAAGCTGGGAAAACCGGAAAAGGTTGACGGTGGTTTATACATTTGGTCCGCAAAGTACCGTGCCGCTTGCCAAGTCCTCACCGTCAGGAAGCAAGGCGATTTGGTCGCCGAAAAGTACCTCGAGGTCAAAGACTGCCCGTAGCGCTTTGTCGGTGATCGTCAATCGGTTGACGATTTGGCACCGCGAGGCCGCTCGGCGCGACGGAGTTAATCGCCTCGGCATGCTGATAATTTATCGGTGCAATACAAGTCAACACAAATCGGAACCCCCATCGAGGTGCCAACGCCCTAATCTGGAGCATCATCCAACGTAGCGATGGGGTCTCAAATGAAGCCTTCGATTTTGCGATGGGCTGTTGTGTGTCTCACGTCGGCGTGCACGCCCGGTGCCGCTTTGGAAGATACCGCACCTTCTGGAGAAAGTGCGGAGACCGAAGACACGCTCGACACCGACACCGCCGACACCTATGACGAAGGAGAAACCGCCGACACCCAGGATCCGAACGAGATTTCCGACGGGATCGCGGTATTGGCGCGCTACGCAAAAGTGAACGGCGACGGCGTCACCGCGACTTCCGCGCAGTACGGAGATTTGGCGCTCGAATATGATGTTCGCGCCAACGACTGGGACATCCACGGTGAGCCGTTGTGTTACGGCTACACCAAGCTGGTGCAGACCAACGAAGACATGCCAGATTGTCCAGCGTGTGAGTTTACTTATTCCTTTGTGGGCGTGTCTGGAGGAAGCAGCCACGGTGCGGCGTGCGTAGCGATCGAAGACGCCGCTGGGCCATTATCGAACCACGCCATAGGGAGCGAGATTGGGCTTGGATACTCCTCCACCTACGTTGGGGAGGATGGCGGATACGATCTTCCAACGGCCTATGTGTTTCTACGGGACTACGAAGAGTACGGGTGGATATTGTTCGCGGTGGACGATGCACCGTACTACTCGGTGGACGGCAATGGCGAGGGGGCATTTGAGTTTCGGGACATTCGGAAGGACTATTTCGATGGACTTCCATTGGATTTTGAGTTCTAGCGGCCGTTAGAAACTATCGGTCTTCGCAATAGGACGCCGAGTTTCTGGCGCAGTGAGGTAATTGCTCCAACGGCAATGGTCTGCTTTGGACGGTTGCTCCTGGGTACTCTGCCCAACGTGAAGTTGCTTGAGCATCATCTGTTCCTTGCACAACTGGCGCCGTTGATATTGAGGCGGCTTGGTCCGTTAAGATACGCGTCGAATGGTTAGGACGGTACAACCTGATACGATTGGAAACGGTGGTTGGGGCGTCGTTGAATTAGTTTGGTCCTTGAAAAGCCAGGAGGATCAAGTGGATACCATGAAAGCGAGAGTGTGGGTGCTGGCGGCGGCCTTTGCCGCTTGTACGCCGACTGAGATGGCTTCCGACACGTCCGACACGTCCGACACGTCCGACACGTCTGACACGTCCGACACGTCCGACACGTCCGACACGGCTGACGAATACGCCGTGATCGCGACATACGGTGAGGTGAACGGCAATGGCACCACAGTAAGTTCGGCGGAGGTCGGACACCTGGCACTGGAGTATGACTATGTTCCCAATCTTTGGGACATCCACGGTACTCCGTTGTGCAAGGGGAGCACCCTGTTGGAGCAGACGGATGCGGACTTCGGCGATTGTTTCTATTGCGAGTTTACTTACTCCTTTGTGGGTGTCTCGGGCGGGGGCAGCCAGGGCGCGGCTTGTGCGGCGATCGAAGGTGCGATGGATGACTCGCTGTCCAACGCGGATGTCGGACACGAAATTGGGCTTGGATTTTCGCCGTACTATTACGCCAGTTCAGGGGACCAATACCCGATTGCGACGGTTCACCTATTCGACCCGGAACACGAGTCATACGGCTGGCTCATGCTTACATTTGAGTACGCGCCGTACTACACGGCGACGGGAGACGGCAATGGGTCCTTTGAGTTTCGAAGAATCCAGCGAAACGTGGAGGAGGGCTACCCCGCTTACGTCGTATTCTAACCCCTTGGCCTTCGGGAGGGCCGGTGATCTCGCTCTGTTATGATCCGTCGGCTCATCGGATGGCAGGCCCTTTTGGTGCGAGCGCGTACACGGAGGCCCTGCGCGATGTGGGGCTTGCCTCTCAGCAGGTGCACGAGCCGCCCGAGACTGGGCTGTGCTTGTGGTGGAGCCCGTTGGACATCAACAGTTTGCGTGGTCGACGGGACCTCCGGCGACTGGTGGTGATTCCTGTGGCAGAAAACGGCGGCAACGAGGCGATGCGGGCGACGCTCGGCGTCCTTGGACTCGTCGACCCCGCCGAGGAACGCCGTCGTACAGCGGGCATGTTGGTGGGCAACGGCCTCTTTGGGGACCCGAAGATCGCGGCGGTGGCCGGCTTGACGTACCGAGATCCGCACGGACTTCAGGGTCCCGAGTTCATGTCATTGCCGCAGCGGGTGGCGCGGTTTCTGTCTGCTGCGCGCGCGAGTGGGCGCGCGTGACGGATCGCCTGCTGTCGTGGCTGGTGATTTCAAAAATCGGCGCAACCTGATTCACTCGTTGCGAGGGCGACGAGGTCGGTGTGGTCGGTGGGGTTGAAAGCCAACGCGACGCGGTCATGGCGTTCATGCGAGTGAATGATGCGGAACGCTGCCCGTTCGACTGGTCCTTTTGGCTCGAGGCCCCAGGGCGGGAAAAGCGCCCGTCCATTCCCAGACCGGAGGACCTTGGCGACAACCTCGGCCAAGAATGCCTCAGCGAAAAGTCGCCCCCTCCCCAGACAGAGACAACCGGAATTCGTTGCTCTAAGTGAGAATATCGGCGCTTTTGATACATTCAAATTCACCCTGTGCCTGTTGCAGCCAACGCGGTGAGCGAATGTAGGAGTGCGCTGCCATGGCCTGCAGGCTCTTGGGTTTTCAGCGGCCGATTTGCACACACTCCGTTGGAGTGGGCACCGTGAAACAACGACGTCCCCAATCCTCGCCGTCGCAAGAGTCCTGCTCGGAGTCGGCGTCCGCGCCTTCCGTTGCTCCGGCGCCGATGCTGGAGGAGTCGACGTCCTTCTTTGAAGAAGGCTCCTTCTTTGAGGATCTCAACCACGAGGCCAGCCACGCGGGCCCCCCTCCGACCGACAACGGCGAGCCGTTGGAGCCGTACATCCGGGGCTGGATGGCGCTCGTCTTGGACGCCAACTTCGACGAGGTGCGCATTCACCAAGGTGCCACCGCACAAAACCGCACCGACGCCAGAGGTGCGCGCGCGTTTGCCGACGGAGACGCCCTCCATTTTGGTGCCGGCCAATTTGCACCCGAATCCACCCAAAGCCAGCAGCTGCTCGCCCACGAGTTGACCCACACCAAACAGCACACCCAAGGGCAGCTGAACCAGCCCGCCAACGACGACGCCGTTGCCGGAGACCAGTCGCCGGTCGACCAACAGGCCACCCAAGCCGAAGCGCCCTCCACCAGCGAAGCCGCACTCCTCGCCGCCATCGGCCAATATTCCCCGCAATTGGCGAGCCTGATCGCCTCCGGCGCCGGCCCCGCGATCACCGAACACCTGACCGCCGGCCTGACCCAGTCCCTCGGCGCCAAAATCGGCGACGCAGGCGCCGTCGGCGCCGGCCTGGGCGAGCTTACCGCCGGGATCGCGCAAACCTTCGAAGTTCTGATCGGGGTGACCCAAGGTGACCCTTCCTGCTGCAAAACCTTCAAAACGTGGATGGACGGTCTCGGCGACTTTCTGGAGAGCGCCCGGCAAAACCCCGCCTCGATGGCCTTCAACGACCTCTTGGGGACGGTGAACGCGGGATTTATCGAGTTCTACCAGCTGTTGATCGCAGGGGAAATCGACTCCCTTCGCCATGCCCTCGGGAGCAGCTGGGATCTGCTCTCGGGGATCGGTGAGCTCGTATCGTCCGGGCTGGCGATGATCGGTCACCTGGGGACAGACGCGGTCGATCTCGTCGCCGGAATGCTCGGCATCGAGGGCGGCGAAGGCGGGGTCGCCGCCTGGCTCGAGGCGGAGATCCGAAAAGCGTGGGCGGAGATCCAGCAGACCCTCGCGGCGTTGTACGCTCCCTTACAACAGCTGAGCTTGTTTCTCCTTGAATGGGGACCCGCCGGCATCGTGAACAAGACCCTCGATGCCGCCGAAGAAGTCTGGAACGCGGCCGGCTTCCTCTACGAGAATTGGGGTGATCCCGACCTGCTTGAGCGCGCGAACGAAGTCGGCGGGATCCTCCCCGGCGTGGTGCAAGCGCTGTTGAACTTCGCGGCCGTAGTGGAACAAGGCAACGCGGACCTCCTGTCGGGCTTTGGGCAGCTCGCGGGCGGCCTGGGCCGACTCCTCACCGCCGCCACCGGGATCCCCGTCCTGGAGGGCATGAGGGGCCCGCTAAACGAGCTCGCGGCCGGCGTCGCCGGCGTGCAAGCTTCCGCCGCCGGCTTGTTTGGCAACATCTCTGCGAAGATGGCGGTCTTGGGCGCCGATGCGCAGACCCACCTTCTGCCCATCGCCGAGTTCTTTACCTCCGTGGCTGTGTGCCTCGGCAACCCAGCGATGATCCCCGGGTTTATCGTCGGTTGGGGCTGGGAATTGCTCCCCGATTGCCTCCGTGGGCCGCTGATCGATTTCCTCATCGACCTCGTCGTGGGCTCGCTGACCACGCAGCCCAACCTGTGGGGACTGGGCCCGATGACCTCGGTTCTCGCCCCCGGAATGATCTCGTTCCTCACCACGATCAAGGGCAGAGACGACCCCGTCAAGATCGCGATGGTGGACACGGTGGCGCGCGTCATTCGGGGCGGGAGCCTGTCGTTCACGGCGGGGGTGGGGGTCGGGTTCTTTGCCGGGATCGGCCAAGGATTGGCGGATCCGTTCGTGACGGCGTACGATCTGGTCACGGGTTTGGTGGATTTGGAGCAGTGGTTTTATCGCCTGGCGCTCGAGTCCGCGGGAAAGAAACCCACCGAAAAACCGACCGGTGAAGCAGCACCACAAACGACGGACACCGCCAGTCCGGCGCAGCAAGCCGTGTCCGCCACCGGCGCCGCCGCCGCGCAAGACTTGGGTCCGAAAGCCAAAGAAGTGCAGTCCTCGTTCTGGCCGGCGGTGGACGCGTACCTTTCGGGCTCGGGCGGGATCGACGCGGCGATGGCGGTGATGGACGGTGCCTGGGGCAGCCTGGAGGCCATGTCCACGGAGCTCGGCGATACCGCAGCGACCGCCTTGGCGGACTGGCTCAGCTCGGGCTCCGGCGAGTACGACATCGGGCACGCGGTTGGCGCGTTGTTCGGCAACCTGACCGTGCAAGCGGTGTTGTTCTACTTCACCGCCGGCCTTGGCACGGCCGTGGTCGAGGGCAACCACGTGCTCAGCGTCCTGGTCCGGTTCTACCAGTGGACGGACGAAGCCATGGAGATCGCGTTCGGCCTGCTGTCGAAGTTGGGCGGGTACCTCTTCGACATGGTCCGGGAGTTGGCGGCCTTTGCCGATGCGGCGATGTCCGGCGCGATGCGGAAATTGGTAAACTCACTTGACGAATTGGCCGGAGGGCTGATGCGTTGGGCGGTGGAGTTGATGGAGGACCTGAAGGCGGCAATGCACCAAGCTCCGGAAGCGGACACGGGGATCAAAAAACCGTGGTTTTTAGAAGAGCTTCCACTGCCGGATGACGCTGACGCTCTCGCCGTGAGTGAATGGACGGTGGCTAGCGATTTGGGGAGACGGCCGCTCCCCCAAACGACACCGCCGGCCCCTTCGTCACCCCAACGGCTACAAGCCGCACCGAATGAAGTGTTGTCCCCTCCCGCGGCCCGGTTGGCGCCGCCGAGTCCTTCCTCCCCCGCCCCAGGCGGCCTGGGTTCGACGGACTACCGCCTCGGTGGCTCTGAAGTCCGTCTCGGCGACCCCGACGTGACCAGCGTGACTCCTGGCGGGCTCGGTTCTCCCGGCTACGGCCTCGGTGGTACAGAAGTCCGGCTCGGCGGCTCAGACTTGGCCCAGGCTCAGGTTGCCGAGGCGGCACCGATTTCGGTCGATGATCTTGACGGCCCGAATGTCAGTGCACCATTGGACCCGCGACGTTCCGCCGAAGAACTTGCTGAAATGGCAGACGAGCAGTACGCAAAAAGCATCGCTGAACTACGGGAGTTCTTCGAGCAGCAGAATGTGGAGGCTCAGAACGTCAGAAGCGTAAATCAAATGAGTTTTGAGCCCTGTGTCGATTTTTATACGGGGGAACCGCTATTTATGGCAGACGGCGCTCCCGCGGGGTTCGCCGGCACCGCGGCGTTTGACGCCAGGGAATTCAGCCACGGGATATTGGCCATCGAGATTCGAGTGAAATTGCTAGCCCAAGATGCGAGCGTCCTTCGTTCGGACCTTCGGCGCATGAAGGAATTGACGTTCGAGGGGGTCCACCGTTTCTACAACCGTCAACATTGGGTGGAAACCTCCGACGGAACGCGAAAGCTCTTAGAGGTGAACGTTCGGTTTGTGGAGCCGACCGATTGGGCGCATTTGGAGGTTACGGCCTCCGCTTCCCAACTGCGGAGCGATCAACGAACGTGGTACACTGGGCTGCTGACCGGCGACGACCAGATGAAAATCACCTACGCCCACGAGCTCGGGCACCAAATGGGGTTGCCAGACGAGTATCTTGAAACGCAGGGAGTCGAGCTATCTCCTGGCGTTCGGATGACGCCACAGCATCGGCGACCCGAGGACAGTTCGGCGGTATCAGCGGGCCCGGTCTTGATGGGACAGTTTACGGACATGAACGAAACATATGTTCCAAAGAGGAGTATTGATAGGATCATGGAGCTCATTAATGCAGCGTGGCTAAATGGCGTTCCCCCGGAAGGGATCGCATCGGTGGGCTAGTCAATCCTTGCGGGAGGCGTTTTGGAACCTCGAGAGACACAAGTCGTCTGGGCCCGGTCGGCGGATCCTGCAGCGCCTTTTCATGCGATCCGCGGGACGGATGTGTGGGTGGTCCGGGAAAACGCCTATTCTCGAGCACCGGTGCGCTCTGGACTTCGCTATTCGCTGTTGGTTAATGGTCAAGTGGTTGACCATTTCGATGCTTGGCCCGAACGCTGGGAAGTGCCCCTAAGTCACGAAAAGCCTTTTTGGGACGGCCTAAGTTCGGGTTCGGCAGACGTCGTGTTGGTGCACCAACAGGGAAAGCCATCGGCCACGGATCCGATCGGGCAGTGCCGATTGTTCCTTTATGGCGATGGCCGCGCTTTGTTGCGCATCGAGCGGCCAGAAGGGGTTCGCGTTTGTGAATGTCCGGTGTCGGCGGAAGCGATCGGCGGCCTCGTGACAGCCCTTCGCACCATGGGTTTCCCGGCCGTTCCCGTGCGGAATGGGGTGGCGGGAGGAAGTCCACGTTGGTTGATGGTGCAAGCCGGGGGGCGCAGCGCGACCGCGATGTTGCCAGGCTCCCACCACCTGATGTCAGTTCCGGAGCGCGATTTTTGTGCGAAGATCGACGCCGTGGTAGCGTCGTTGCTGGAAAGGGGAACGCAGGCGCCCGGGCAGGCGTAGACGGGTTGGGAGTGACGATGGGACCTCTTGGCCGAGTGACGATGATTCTCGTCGGATTCGGGTGCGCAGCACCCGCAGCGGATCGGCCACTTGCTCCGGAGTCCGACGTCCTCAGGCTCGGCACCCTGCCGGAGATTCACGTTGCGGAGGGGGGCCTCACCTGGAACGATCACGGCGTCTGGGTGGCGGAGGTGAGACTGATCGTACATAATCCGCATACCAGAGCCATGTATGTGGGGGAGTTGTTCCGTTTCCGCGATCAGCGCGATCGGATTTACCCCAACAGTGTCAAGGGCCGAGTACCGTATTTTCAGGAGCTGGCTGTCGACGAAACGGTGTCGCTGGACTTTTTGCTTGTGGGCCAGTCTGGCGCCTTGGGGGACGGGGAGCCGCCGCAAGACCTGCGCGTGGACTATGGCTATGCGGGGGGATTGTCCTCGCCTGTGACGACAAAGCTCTCGATGCGTCCGGCCCTTCCGACGCTTCCAACGACGGGAGCCGTTGTGTCGTTCGGTGCGGTGAAACCATTCTTTCATCAGCCGCTTGCGGCCTTCGGAAACCACCGCGACGAGTGGATTTGGGTATCGTCGATCGACCTCACCGTGGCCAATCCGATGCCGAACCCGGTGGAGTTTGTCCCACAATTCAAGGTCGACGGGGGCAACGCATCGTACGGCGGCCCGACCCGAATTGTGGGCGGTGCGACGGAGACAACGGTACTGGAGCTACAATTTCCTGACAGCCCGCGACCGCCGGACCGCATCCAGGTGAGTTGGACTCCAACGGGGCCTGGGGAGCCAGTGATCGCCGATCTCGCGGTGCCGCCGCAGTGACGCTGAGGTGTTCAACCCGCCGCAATTCGGTTCGCTCTAAGGTAACCGAGATTCGGTTACTTCTCCGCTCCGCTGTACCATGCCTCCGGAATCGGGGCTCCGCAGAGCCGCAAGCCGTGCATCCACTTCAGTGCGTTTACCAAAGTTGGGCAGGAGGCCACCGTGTCGGCGAGCCGGAAGAACTGAGTGGAAGCGTCCAGGAATTGCGGACGATTCATCGCCGCCAGGTCGGGCGCCGGTTGTCCGAACAGGGCGTAAGCCTCCTGGAACACGGTGCTGTTGAGCTCCGCGGTTTTGGCGATGACCGCCGGCCAGTGCAGTAAACACTGGGTTCGGGAGATGTAGCTGTCACCGAGTGTGTTGCCCTGAGCCTGCAGTGACAAGAGCTCTTGGAGAAACACCCGCAGGGGGTCGGCTGCAGCGTCGCTGACCAACACCTTGCCGTTGAACGCGTCAAAATAGGCTGGCCAGTTGAGTTGATCGAGTCGTTTCTGGTCCGCTTCCGCCTTTTCTTCCTCCGCGCGCCGCGTCAACACTTCGCCCAAGCGGGCGTGGTCGTCCTCGTACCGCAACGCGCGGGTCGCCTCCCCATATTGCATGAACTCCTTTCCTAAGCCCACCTCCTGAAATCGACCGTTTTCGTTGTCGGGGGTTCCCGTGGCCACATCACTCGTGCCGGGGTTGAAATTGTACCGGTCTTCGGCATGGAAAACCACGTTCGCGTCGACAGAAAAACGCCCGGAATCCCCGATGGGTTCGGTGGCGACGTGCGCCTCCAGCCAAACGCGGTGGGCTCCGATGGCCTTCTGCCAGTTCTCTGAGCCTGCCGCTGCCCCAACGGATGCCGTTTGCAGGCTGAACTGTTCCGCCACGCCTTCGGAAGCGTGTTCCAAAATGGCATCCTTGACTTCTGCAATCCCGGATGCTTCGACTTGGGGACCCCACTCGTCCTCCAGAAGAAACTCGTCGTAGTCGAATTCGATGGGTTTTCCCTGACCTTGCAGGTAGTGTTGGTAGGCCGCGGTACCCTCTTCCAGGTCGGGCCTTAGTTCTTTTGCCGCCTCCAATTTGGCCGTCCACTTGGCGTACTCTACGAAGTCGGCAACGGCAGGCTCCTCCAACAACGTGGGATCCATGGTGGTAACTTCACCCATGGTTTCGCGGAGCCATTCTTCGGGCGCCTCGCACCCTTCAAACATGCCGTGATCGTGCCGCATGTACGGGGTCTGCACCTCGTCCACGGGTTTGAAATCGAAATTCCATGAAGACTCACCGTCCAAGTCGTCGAGCGGTTGAACCCGGTGGTTGTCCATGGTTTCCGCTTTGCTCATGAGCCCCTCCGCGGTTTCGAACACCGGGTCCCACAAGCGGTTCGCGATGGGGTTGTCCGGAAATGCGGCCGCAGCGACCACCTGTGCCAGGAGGGAATTCGATCCGCTGTCTGCTGCGTATCGGCTGTTCCGCGCGTCTGACAACCACTGTAAACTGGGTTGCACGTGCTCATTCCAGAGCCACGCCGGAGTGGCAATCTGGTCGTTCGGATTTTCCGTGGAGCACTGCGGACCGGTGTAGTGCGGCAAGCGGTCGTAGGCGCTCATCGGATCTCCTAAAAGTCGGTTGCGGAGTGCTCAAACGTCGTACCCGGTCCGCGGCGCGTCTACGGATTCAAGGTGTTTCAGATTGCATTGAGATTCGCCATAGAGTACTTCGATGGCTCAAGTATGCCTGGCTCCGCCGCGCGACTTGGCCGTGATCGTGCTCTGCGAAAAAAGAACCTTGGACCAACCTGTCCAAGGTTCTTTTTCATACCTGACTCTCTGCGGCCGCCGGCAATTGCCGGACGGCTATTTCCTCTCATTGGAAGCGGAACCTGCAGCGAACTACAGTTCGTTGTAGACCACTTCCAACCAAACGTTGGTGATACCTGCGGTTACAGTGTAGTAGCCGTATTGGGCGGAGTCGCATGAAAACGAGGCCGAGAGATCAAAAGTGACCTCCACAATGCCGTCTTCGGCGTTGAACAAGGTCACCGGGAGCGCTCGGGAGCGGTAGTTGTAGTTGTCCGGATCAAACGCCCGCCCAAAGTTCATCGACTGCGCTCTGTAAATCTGGGATGGCATCCCGCCGGAGTTGTCAATAATGATACCCGGGTTGTCATTCTCGGTAGAAAAGACGGTTCTGGTCTGGACGTACCCAGGTTGGTAAAAGGTACCGAGAATGCTCGCCGTCTCTTTGGGCTCGCCCATGTGGTAGTCGATGTCAGGGCTATCACCACCGTTGACGGAGGTGGAGGCTCGCCCCGCCAGGGTTCCGGTCCCAGCCAGAGTGGGTTTCCAGTCGTAGTGAAGGGTTGTGTAAGCGACATGTCCGCCGCACTCTTCGGCGTTCTCTTCAGTGCACTCCATGTATGCCCAGGAGTTTTGCCCTGATAGGTACGCGCGAAAGGTGGCGGACATGGATTGGGAGTCGGACGGCGAGTACTGGTACCCTGGTGTGCAGCTGCCCCTCGCGGATACTGAGTGACCTCCTTCCACGATGCTCATTTGAATGTGGTCGGACGCTTTTTCTGCATAGGCGAGGGAAGGTACGGCACCCGTGAACAGCGCCAATAGATATCGTTGAAGTTTCATATTTACTCCGTAGCAAGTGCCAAGTTGGCATAGTGATGTACCTTGCGGGAGCGAAGGGGTGTTGTCGCGCGCTGTATCAGGCTGTCGCGAAATCTCAAATCGATGGCTTTTGTCGTTTGTAATGGTTTCGAGGGCGGGCACCGTCTCCCCGCGTGCGACTGTGGTACAGTGGCGCGCCCCTTTCTCGTGCGAGGTCCGTCGATGTTGTTGCTTTTCGCTGCCGCTTTTTCGGCTGAGGTTCCTGTGGCGATGCTGCCATTGCATGCCGACCACGCGGAGGCCACCTCTTACCTCAAATCAAACTGGAGCAAGTTTGATGAAAATTACCACCCAAACTACGCGGTCGACGGAAACCCGGCGACAGCCTGGACGGAAGGTGTCGAAGGCCTCGGGGAAGGTCAAGCGCTGACGATCCCGCTGTCGAAGGTGAGCGGTGCCCATCGGGTCGAGCTCCGAATTTGGAATGGGTATCAGAAAACTTCAAAGTTGCTGGCGGCGAACGCCTCACCGAGGGAGGTTAAGATCGACCTGATGCTCAATGGGCAGACCGTAAAGACGATGAATGCCACGCTTGTTCCAAAAATGGGCGAACAGATAGTGGATGTGCCAGTTCCGGAGCGGAGATCCTTTGATGCTGTGCGCATCAC
>SYKL01000319.1 GCA_005797785.1 Pseudomonadota bacterium
CTGGGTTGGCACTTTCCTCCCAAATGGTCCGCGGACGGAAAATACCTCGCCTATTCGGACGAAACGCACACCCTCTACATCGTATTGGCGGACGGGAGTGCGGCTCCCAAGGCGATCGATTCCGCAACCCAAGCGGAGATCACCGACTACGAATGGTCCCCCAATGGGCGATACCTTGCATACTCCAAAACGGACTCCCGGAACATGAACACCCTGTTCGTATACGACACGGTGGCAGGCGACATCCATCGAATCGGCGGCGCCAACGTCGAAAATTATTCACCATCCTGGGATCCTGATGGCCGGTATTTGTACTTTCTGTCCTCACGCATCACCAACCCGATCGGTGGCATGCGCGACTACCAAAAGGTGCTCCTCCCCGAAATTCTGCCGTTTGCGGTGCTTCTGAAGGCCGACACCCCCAATCCGTTCGCCGACAACAAGGGTCTCCCTCCAGCGCCGGAAAACCCCCAAGCGACCGCTGAGAAAAAGAAAAAGAAGAAGAAGAAAGAGGACAAGAAAAAAGAGCAAGAGTTGCTTGAACCCACAGAGCTCCCGCTTCCCGCGGTGGCGATCGAGTGGGACGGAATCGACCAACGCGTCGTCGCTTTTCCGCTTCCCCCCTCTTTTTATGTAGGGATCGGGGCCACTTCGGACCGCGTATTTCTTGCAGAGCGCGCAGTCCAAGGCGCAAATGAACCCCGCGCTCAGGGCACAAACTTGATGGCTTTTGATCTCGAGTCCAAAGACCTCTCCTTCTTTGCCGGTGGCGTCACCGCGTTTTCATTAGCCCCGAAAGCCAAGAAAATCGCTTTGGCCAAGGATGGAGAACTCTACGTGGTCGGCTCGGGAGGCAGCCCTAACTTCAGCGAAGCGCGCATTCCACTGGAAGATGCCACCATTGAACTCGATCCTCGAGAGGAGTGGAAGCAGATCTTCCGAGAAGCATGGCGGCACGAACGGGACTTCTTTTGGGACGAAAACATGAGTGGAATCGACTGGAAGGCGATCCACGATCAATACGCGACCCTGTTGCCGCGGCTCGCCACGCGATCCGATCTCACGGATCTCATCGGCGAAATGATCGGCGAGCTCGGGACGTCGCACACCTACATCTGGGGCGGAGAACGCGGTGTTCGGGTTCCCTGGGTGAGCGGCGGTCTGCTCGGTGCCGAGCTGACCCGCGAAGGTGGAGCATTCAAAATTGCACGGATCTACCGAGGAGATCCTGCTGACAACGTCGAGTCTCCGCTGAGCGAGCCCGGCGCCGGAATTCGGGAGGGAGACTACATTCTCGCCGTAGACCGCCAACCCGTCCAAGGAAGTGGGCCGATCGAAGCCCTCCTTGCCGGACGCGCGGGACGTCGGGTGTTGCTCACCGTCAACAAAATCCCTTCCCTCCAAGGTGCTCGAGAGGTCGCCATCACTCCCGCCTTTGACGACTATCGGTTGCGCTACGTCGATTGGGTAAGGAGAAACCGCGAATACGTCGAGAGCAAGAGCGGCGGCAAACTCGGCTACATCCACATCCCCGACATGGGCACGCCGGGTATGGTCGCCTTTGAAACCTGGCTTTACCCGCAGGCGGACAAAGAAGGCCTGGTGATCGACGTGCGTTGGAACCGCGGTGGAAATGTGTCGCAACTCATCCTTGATAGGCTTCGTCGGCCGATTCTCGGTTGGGACCTCGCACGGCACGGGGGGGTCGATCCCTACCCCTACGCGCGACGCCGCGGCCCGTTCGTGGTCATTACCAACGGATTTGCAGGTTCCGATGGTGACATTTTCCCACAGGCGGTTCAAGTTGAAAAACTGGCGCCGGTGCTCGGCGAGCGAAGTTGGGGTGGGGTCGTCGGCATCCGAAACGACAAACCGATGGTGGATGGCGGGATATTGACCCAACCCGAGTACGCTTTCTACTTCAACAAAGACGGGTGGGGTGTGGAAAACCGCGGCGTTGTTCCTGACTTGATCGTTCCGTGGGATCCGGCCGACGCCGCGGCGGGACGAGACACACAGCTGGATGCGGCCATTGCCGAAACGCTCCGGCTCCGCGAGCAAAATCCTCCGCCAACGCCACCCACCGACCGCACCAACGACAAATCCCGGAAGGCGTACGAGGGGCGAGAAAAATAGCGGCGCAGTTGACGTCTTCTTTGCGAACCGCACCCAGAGTACGAGGTCAGGAGAAGGATGCACTCCCGTCGACTGCTGTTCCTAGCGCTGTTGCTGTCCTCGCCCGCCCACGCCGGGCGAGTGTCGGTTCCAGGCTGGTTTTACCAGGAGCTCTTTGACCTCCCGCCGAAGCCGGATGCGATGCCATTGGCCCCCTGGGCCTCTTCACGGCGAGTAACCTTGGTTCCCGCCGACGGCGGATATGCGTTGGAGGCCAGTTGGGAAATTGCTGGCCCAGAAAATGGCATTTTCGACGATGTTTTGGCGAGCCCACACGTTCGCATCGAAAGCGCCCTCCTCAACGGGAAAGAGGCCTCCATACAGGCCTCCGACCAAGGCACTCGGCTCACCGCGCCGATCGTTGGTCGTTCTACGTTAAAGATACGCGGGTTTATCGACGGAGATCCGAGACAGTCCCTCGCTTTTGACCTTCTCCCGGCGGTCATGGGCAAGGTGTCCGTAAAAACCGACCTGCAAGTAGACCTTCAGTCGGACGGGGCCATTGCTCGTGCAGCGGAGGGTTTTTGGACGGGTGCGCGCGGCCTCAGGCTCCAACTCCGTGATCCCGAACCACCGCAGCAAAAGCCACCTTTGGTCACGGCGGACGTCGCCCTCGGCCTAACGGTGGGGGACGCCGAACTTTCCGGTAAAGCACGCATTCAATGGGATGTTCGGCAAGGCAGCGTCAAAGAAGTCGCGCTGCAGGTGACCGACATAGCAGCCGATCTGGAGGTCGAAGGCGAAGGAGTCGCCGACTGGCGACGTGAAGGCAACCGAATCATCATTCGCTTGGACGATGAAAAACGCACTTCCCTGGTCGCCCATCTCCGCTGGAGCTCCACGGTTCCAGCGGGGGAGGAAGTCCAACTCGTTCTTCCGACGTTGATCCCGGAAAATGTGTTTCACCACGAGACCAGCCTCAGGCTCGCCCGCGAGGACGCCATCGAAGTTGTGCCGGAGTTGTCTGGTTGGACGCCTGTTCCCGCATCGTCGCTCGTGAACAACGATGGCCTGATCGCGGGAACAGCTACCGGCGCATTCCGCCTTTCTGGGCGTTCTTCGGGTACCCTCAACCTGCTTCGGTTTGCGCCCGTTGACCAACCCGCCGCGGTGATCGACATCGCGAGCACCACCATCGCTGCAAATGATGAGGGAAGGCTCCTCATGCGCGGCTATTTCACCCTACGCAACGAACGGGCGGCCACACTTCGAGTCATCCCGCCGCCGGGAACTCACCTTCTCACCGTGCAAGTGCAAGGGGAACCGGTCGTCCCCGGCGACGATGGCAAGGGCGGTTGGCTTATCCCTCTCCCCCGATCCGTCGAAACCGTCGATGGTTTGCTTTCTTTTCCGGTAGAGGTAACGGCTCTCGGCACCGGTGCAGCGTGGGGAAAGAGGCGCACCGAGTCCGATTTGGCGCTTTGGAGCGTCGATGCGCCGATCGCGGTGCAACGCGTCACCCTTCATCTGCCTCCGGGCTGGCGTTCGGAGGGTGAAGTCGGCGAACGCGGGATCGTCGCCGATTTCACCGAAGGGGAAAAGCTCAACTACGGATTGGCCGTGGGGGACACCGCGGCGGCCACCGTGGATGCGAAGTTTGGAAAAGCACTTTCCGCGTATATGAAAAACGATTTTCAAGCCGCCCAACAAGAATTGGATGCCCTAAAGGACATGGGCGTTGAGACCGAAAACGTCCGAAAGCTACAAGGAAACCTCGACATTGTAGACGTCGATGAGGTGACCAACAGCGCCACTCGCTCCGATGAGGACAGCACCCTGGCAAGGCGGGTAAAGGGCCAAGCGCGCGCTCGGGCGCTGGAAGACGAGATTGTAGCCAAAGAAAAACTGTTGGAAGCGGAGGAGGCCGAGCGCGCTGGCGACTATCTGAGGGCGAGCGAGGCCTACGAAATCGCGCTTCAAACCTCAGACAAGCTCGCCGGACTGGACCAGACCGAGGCGCTGGATCTACGGCAGGCACGGACCTCCGCCAGCAGCGGGTACGCCGCCGTCGGCGAAAAAAAGAAGGCAAAGGAGGACGAAAACGCTCCACCGTCGCCGAAACGCTCGCCCGAAAAAACGCCCACGGCACGCTCCGCTTCCACCGGAGAGCCCGCGCGGATCATTCTCGAGCCGCTGGAAGTGACCGCCCACATGAACAAACCGCCCGTCGGATGGGCCGAACCCGAACCCGTCCTTGCGGACCCCGTGGGCGAAGACCTCCCCGCCCCATATGACTTCAGCAATGAGGACATCGAAGGCGAACTGTACGGCACCGAGTCCATTGTTGCCGCCCGAGGCGAGGTCGCCCTTGACCGCGAGGTGGACCGCGCCATTTTGGGTGGACGCTTCCAAGCCGCAATGGACGGCAAAAACCCCGGCGACGGCGAAGATCTGCTCGAGATGCCTGCGGAAATTCCCGCACAACTCGACGCCTACCCCGTCGACGGCGACGTGCTCGCATGGGAGCTTAGAGCCGGAGCCAGCGGAATTTTGGGATTTGATGAGCCGGACGGGTTCGCCTACGGCGCCGGAGGTCTCGGAATGGGCGGTTCCGGGATGGGCGGTTCCGGCAGCGGTTACGGCTCTTACGGCGGAAGCATCGGCGGGCTCGCCGGAGGAGTCGTGGTCAGTCCGCCCAAACCCCTCGTCACCGCGGCGGCAATGACCGTCCTTGTCCCGGAATTGGGTGAGGTGGTTCGCTTTCAAAAGTTGTTGGTCCCCGCACAGGCCTCGCCCTCGATCTATGTGTCAGCATCTAAACTCAAAAACCATCGGAGTCCCCAATGAAAACACCTTTTCGCAGCCTGCTCGTCGCGGCGATGCTCCTCCCCGATTTGGCCGTCGCCGTCGAACCCAATGAAGTGTCGATGGATCTCGCCGAATTCCTCCGCATGTACGAGACCGCTAAAAACCGCCCCAAAGATCCGGCTGCAGCGCCCACACCGTATGCGATCAGTTCCGCTCGATACCGAGGTGAGGTGCTGCTGGATGCTGGCGCGCCCGTTTCTGCCGAATTTTCGGGGAAGATCCACGTCGACGTGCTCGAAAATACCGAGTGGGTGAAAATCCCGCTACTCCCCGCAACTGTCGCGCTGCAATCGGCAAAAATCGGGAACGCGGAGGCCAGCGTCGTGATCGAAAACGGTTGGTACCGGCTGGTCACTCAAAAGCGCGGTGGTTTCGATGTGGACGTGAATTTCGCAGCGTCCGTCGAGGAATATGTCGGAGCGGCGGGACTTGCGTTCGAGCTGACCCCTAGCGGGGCTACCGAGGTCACCTTGGCCGTTCCCTCGAGTGAAGCTCTGGATTTTACGGTCGCCAATGCAAAGGTAAAGACAGATCGCGTCGATGGCGCCAAACGCGTAGTGGAAGCTTCCATTCCCTCCACCGGATCGCTCTCTGTTCGGTGGCAACGCGAAGTTCAGACCGAACAGGTCCAAGATCCTCGCATTTACGCACAGGTGTACACCCTGGTGGGGATCGGCGACGGGGTCATGCAGGCCACGGCCACAGTGGATCACACCATCCTGTTCGCCGGTGTTCAGCAGTTGAAGGTACAAATTCCCGATGGAGCGACGGTGCTCGATGTTCGGGGCGCGGGGATAAACGACTGGAGCCTCGGCGAAAACCGAGTAGTCACCGTCGACCTCAGCTACGCCGCGGAAGGAGCTTACACGCTCACTTTAGATCTCGAAAAAGTCGTCGGTGAAGGAGATCTCTCCCTCCAGGCCCCCCTGGTGACGCCCATTGGCGTCGAACGGAGCAAAGGCTGGGTTGGGGTTGAGGCCCGTGGAAACCTGGAAATTGCTAGCGCTGGGGCCAAGAATGCGACCTCCATCGACGTGCGCACCCTCCCCGCTGCCATCCTGGGGGTTACCGCAAATCCTGTCCTTCTAGGCTACAAATACCTCGGCACGGAAGCGCAGATCCCGCTGTCGGTCAGCCAGCATGCGAATGTCGACGTATTGGTAACGATCGTCGATCAAGCGCGTGCTACCTCGATGTTCACCGTTGAGGGTAGGCGTCTCACCTCGGTGGTCTACGACGTCCGAAACAACCGGCGACAATTCCTCCGTTTGGCCATGCCAGCCGGAGCGGAGCTTTGGAGCGCCAGCGTGGCCGGCAAAGCCGTGCAGCCCGCCAAGGCCGCCGACGGACAAGTGTTGATCCCACTCGTTCGAAGCTCACAAGCGGGCGGTGCGTTGGCAGCGTTTCAAGTCGAGGTGGTGTACGTAGAGGAAGGCACCGGCCGCAACAAGGCGGGAGCAGGCGCCTTCAAGGCGGAACTTCCCAAGGCCGACGCTCCAATCAGTTACCTGGGTTGGACGGTGTATGCGCCCGATGGTGCCAAGATTGGAAAGAAGAGCTTTGACGGAAGTCTTCGAAAGGTCAGCCATCTGAGCTTCCCCCAAGACGCCACGCGGGTCATGACGATCGACGCCTACACTCCGCAAGCGGTGTACTCGGCTGAAGAACAGATCAGCAACGGGGCCATGGGGCAAGGCGCCGAGCCGGTGCCGGTCAGCCTGCCCCTCGATGGAACGCCCTACACTTTTGAGAAATTGCTGGCGTTGGATGAGTCGTTGTGGGTTTCGTTCAGCTACACCGGTCTGAAGGACTGACGAAAATCGGGTCGCATGGCGAACACGCAACCCGCTTCGCTCATCCGCAACCAAACCCGTCAAAGTCGAGGCAGTCGCTGGAGGCAAACACGCCCTCTGCGATGCCCACGCCACCAAAATCGAGGTCATAAGAGCCCGATAGTGTACCGTATTCATCGATCGCGGTGATGGACACGGTGCCGGTACCGAGGGTGCTCGTCGCCGCGAGCGTCACCGTGGCGATTCCCCCTTCCCAATTGTCGGCATCGATGGTGAAGGTTTGCCCCACCAGCTCGGCTGGATCAAAGCTACCCCAAAGCTCAAGGACGAGCGACTCGCTTTCCAAAGGGTCCGTGCACACATCATAATCGTCCTGAATCTCTTGGACACCGACCGTCACTTTCACGGCCGGTCCATCGGTAGGTTGGCACCAAAGCTCCACTTTAGAGCGGTTGGTGAACTCCAAGGTGGCGACCTCGGTGTCGGCAGTGTCGGTATCGACTTCGTCGGTGTCCACCGGATCGGTGTCGATACAGTCGGAGCCGGCTCCGCATACGGAAGGTTCAGGCTCACAAGCGACCACTGCCAACAAAGCCAACAATGAAAAACGCATTTCTCCTCCAAAGCGGGCCATGCCCTGCCACCAACTGAAGCAATGACCGTGCCAGCGGAAACGGTGCTTTCGCCCGTAACGAAAAACGCGAACCGCGACAACAATGTCTGGGTTCGCGTCAAGCCATTCGTCAACCGGTTTACTACTTCCCAGCGCGCTCGAAGATCTCTTTCGCGATGATCAGGCGTTGGATCTGAGAGGTACCTTCGTAGATCTGGAAGATCTTGCTGTCGCGAAGCAGCTTCTCGACAGGGTATTCCTGGCTATAGCCGTAGCCGCCGAAGATCTGCACCGCATCCGATGCGATCCGATGCGCCGCATCCGCTGCGAAGGCCTTGGCCATCGAGGCAAATTTGGTATTGCGCTCACCGTTGTCGATCATCCAAGCAGCCTTGTGAACCAAAAGGCGAGCGGCTTCGATGTCTTTCGCCATGTCCGCGATGGTGAACGCGATGCTCTGGTGAGCCGCCAACGGTTTTCCGAAGGTGCGACGCTCGGTCGCATAACGAACGGCATGGTCAAACGCCGCTTTCGCGAGACCCACCGCCGCTGCCGCGACCGCCGGGCGGGTGTGGTCAAAGGCGCCCATCGCGAGCAAAAACCCATCGCCAACCTTGCCTACCACATTCTCTTCCGGCACTTCCACATCGGTGAAGGTCACGCCGCGGGTGTCGCTGGCGCGCTGGCCCATGTTTTTCTCTTTCTTCCCAGCTTCTACGCCGGCCCATGAGCGTTCCACGATGAATGCCGTCATGCCGCGGTGCGCGCGGTCTTTGTCGGTATAAGCAACGACAAAATACCAATCCGCGACGCCCGCATTTGTGATCCACATCTTGGACCCGTTGAGAATGTACTTGTCCCCTTGCTTCACCGCGGTGGTGCGCATGCCGGCGACGTCCGACCCCGCGCCGGGCTCCGTGACCGCATACGCCGCCATGATCGGACTCGCGGACATTGGAGCTAAATACTTCTTTTTCAGAAATTCGGAGGCACCCAAGATCACAGGCGCCTGTGCGAGGCCATTGGCCTCCATCGCCGTTCCAATGCCGGTACAACCCCAAGCGATCTCTTCCGCGATCAAGCAACCATCAAAACAACCCAGTCCCATGCCGCCATATTCCGGAGGAAGGTGGGTGTTCATCAGACCGCGCGCGTGGGCTTCCTTCAAAACCTCCCAAGGATATTCGCCCGTTTGATCATGATGTTCCGCGACCGGTCGCATCACATTGAGCGCGAAATCGTGGGCGGCATCCCGCAGCGCCTGTTGCTCGTCGGAAAGGGCAAAACCGTACATGGGAGGGTCCTCAGGTGGTCGGGTCCCCTATCCGAGGCCGCCCGCCGCAGCCACTACCAAACCCCTCGAATCTGAATCGAACCATCGGGGGCAATAGAGGCTTCCACCTCTACTTTACCTGGACGCCACCGAATCGCGCGGGGCAGCAACACTCCGAACGCGGTGCCTACCAAGGCTCCAGTGCCCACATCCGTCCAATAGTGATACCCGCCTTTGACCCTCAATGCTCCGACGGTCACCGTTCCCGTGGCGGCGAAGGCGTAGGCGCCGATCGCCCATCCACGCTTTTCTTTTGGGAGGTGGAGATCAAGCTCAGTCGCAGCATAGAACAGGTTGGCCGCGGTATGTGAGGTGTGACCAGAAAAGAAAGAACGGGCGCCGTCATCGCGCACATGCTCGGAGTAGTAGCCATAGTTGTCCGACCAGGTGTACGGGCGAGGACGCTGAACCGTCCGTTTCACGAGCTCTGTCAGCCCATAGTTTCCGCCTTCCGCGAGCACATACCCCAACAACGGCCACGGTTGAAAACCATTTTCAATACCGTCGGTGACGGTGAACGTGATCGATGTACCCAAGCCGACGCCAAAGGATCCAAACAGGATCCCATCACTCGCGCCTTTGATCCCGCAGTTTCCATCTTCTTCGCACAGATTGTAGAACGGCGAATTCGCATCCGGAAAACTGGCGGGAGGCTCCGCGAACGCGGAACCCGCTGCGATCAACGCCAGTAACCCCATGGCTAGCCCAGAATTCCAAGCTCGGCGAAACGTCGGAGCTTGCTCGACCGAAACCGCCCCATCTCGGCGGTCAGTTCGGCGATGTGAGCTTCCTTCCCTTGCAACGTCTTGTTGTCGATGATGAGTCGATGGTTTCGCCGTTCGAGCTCGCCATAGGCCGTTTCAACGGCGTTTTCTTCACCGACCGAATCCAACGCGAACAACAACAAGGCTTCCCGCGTCGAAATCGGAACACCGGTCCCTGCCACAGGGGACGCCAGCGCTTTCACCGCGCCACCCTCCATGTGTCGGCGAAGAATCTCGCGATTAAACTCGCTCGCCAACCGAATCCCTTTGCCAGCGGATGCTGCAAGTGGCGCTGCCATCGGACGAATCAGCCCGCCACCCAGGAGGAGGTGCACTGCTCGAAAGACGCCAGCGGCGCCGCGCTCTTTCAAATCTGGATCTTCGACCAGAGCGTCGATCAGCGGCGCCTGACCGGCGATCTTTTCAATGAGGCGGTCATCGAACGGAGTTGCAAATCGAAGAGTTCCCACCGGCACTTTGACTTCACGCTTGAGATCCGCTGCGGGCCGAATCGTGCCAACGCGAGTCGCACGCACAGTGCGGTTTTGGACGATGTCAGGGGTGGCGATCAATTCTGGCGCGCGCACCCAGACATCGCGATGGAATGACTCATCCACGAGGTAGTCCAGATTGAATCGTCGTCGAACACGATCGCGCTCCTTCATGAGCTCGCTCGCCTCACCCTGCTTCACCTGAAGCTCGGGCAAATTTCGCATCGCCCGGGCATCTCCCGCAAAAGCCAGTCCCATCGGACGGAACGTGCGTGCCACATCGGTGAAGTAGAAGGAAGCCCATTCGGCGTTAAAATACTCGTGCGCCACATAGTTGACGCTCGCCGTTTTCAGGCGTTCCACCAACTTCTTGACGCGATCCCCATGACCAAACGCGCGAGGGTTCTTTTCGGTGAACGCGACTAACGCCGACACCGCGGCCTTCACCTTTTTCTCGGTATCACCTGGGGTATTCGCGGCGACTTCCAACATCCACTGGCGCACGGGTTCGACCAAGGCCTGACCGGGCATGGAGTTGTAGCTTAAATAGAGGATTCCACCCGGTTTTAGCTTCTTCGCAATGAAGCGATGCATCGCTTCACGAACATCCGCGTTCACCCACGAATAGACACCGTGCGCCACAATGTAGTCAGCATCCGGCAGCTCGTCCGGATCGATGTCCGTCAGAGAGCGAGCCAAAAACTCCACATTGGTCAGGCCGCCCTTCTGCGCAAAGTCGGCGCCGGCCGCAATATGCCGGGCGTTGAAATCGATGCCGTAGAACTTGCCTTCGGGGTGGCACGCCGCAAACATCGAGGTTGAAGCACCCAGCCCGCACCCGAGCTCAATGAACGTAAATCCCTGGTCCGTCGCCCGAGGCGCGTAGCCAGCAGAAGCGGCGATCCAGCGAAGGTGGACCGGCGCAAACTCGGAGTAAAACCCCCAAGTGTAGTCGATATCGGTGACATATCCTAGGCTATCGTCTTCTGAACTCAAGTACCCTCCGGCCGAAGTCCGAGGACCGACCTGGCTTTCGCCACGTCCTCGGGTGCCACATACAATCGTGCAATACGCCGCGCATCCGCATATCGTTGAAAGACGTCGCTGGCTTCACTTAGCGTTTTGACGCCGTCCACCGGCATTCCTGGCATACGTTCCAACACCAAGATGGCGGGAGCCCGACTTCGTTTCTTCCCAACGACTTCATAGCGCGACAATTTTCCAGTTGACGAGGTGTAAATCACACCCACGCCCGCATCGAACAGCCGGTCCTTCTCCACCGTCAGATCCACCTGCTCAGGGGTACCGTGCTTTTCAACAACCCGCTTATACGGTCTACTTTCCGTAATCCGACGCGCCCAAGGATTGTCCACCTGACGAAGGTGGTATTCGAGCGCGATGTCGTCCACGCGAAGATATTCGTCCAAATCCGCCGGAATGCGCCAGGTGCTGGATGCAGCGGAGACGTACCTCTTCAACATTTCTTCGTACACAACGGACTTATGGTGAAAGTATACCATTAAGTACTGATGGTGGCGCGCCAACAAAAAATGGTCAAAAGCGTAGATCGCCCGTGAATCCAATGCGAGCGTCACTTCGTCGTCGATGATCTGCGCGGAGAGGTTGCCTAGAATCCACTCCGCATCCACCTGACCATACCTGGTACCCGTATAATAGGAGTCTCGACGCAAATAATCGAGGCGATCAACATCCAACTCGGAGCTGATCAACTGCGAAAGGATGCGGCGATGGTCCAACCCTGCGACGACAAAGAAGTCCGTATCGGTGGGAACATCCGGGGAAATCAGGCTCGCGACATGGGCAGCGGTAAACGGGAACTTCTTGCCAATGGTGGCTGCCAAACTCGCGCTTGCCAGGATAGCGATGGTGTAGTCCTCGTGGGTCGCGCGGCGCGCGCGATCAAGGCTTCGGGGATAAAACGGCACGTGCAATGAGGACAACTCGGGCATCGCGAATTCGGTGGAATGCGAAAAGGGCGCGTGGCCGAGGTCGTGGCAGAGAGCAGCAATACGAACCAAACTTCGAAACCGGGCACGCAGCCGATCGTCCGGAAAAGGAAAATCGCGGTACGCTTGATCGAAAGCCTGGCCTGCGAGGTGCATCGCTCCGATACTATGAGAGTACCGAGTATGGGTCGCCCCCGGGAAAGCGAGATGCGAAAAACCCGTCGCGCGTATGTTTCGCAGGCGCTGAACGAAGGGGTGGTCGAGGACCGCAAGTTCATCCGTTCCGACGGTGATTGCGCCGTGTATCGGATCCCTGACCTCCATTCTACGTTCTCCCCCAGACCAGGGAGGTAACCCATTGGATGACAAAACGCCGACTTCAGTATACCTTCGCCCGCCATGCGCCCAATTCCCGACCTCTCTGCCGTGCAGCGCACCAGCGTTCTGTACCACTCCGCCTTCGGCTTCGCCCGAGTCGCGGACGTGCACGGGGATCAGGTGCTGGTCGAATGGGAGCATCCAGCAGACAATCTCCCTTATCGCGTATCGCTTGACAACCTCACCCGGGTGTACTCCGCATGCCCACCCGGCGGTTTCTTCGATCGCGCGCTCAATGATGGCGAACAACTTCGGGAACTGCTGCAGATCGACCCCACCACGGCTCTGCACCTCCTATTGGTCGACCTCCAAACCCCACAGAAAAAGAGCGATCTCCGCGATTGGATTGTTGGGCGCACGCTGATGACCGAGCGGGGATTCGATCGTTGGTGGGAGAGGGTCAGCATCATCCTCCCCGAAGATGGCCGGTTTCGCTTCGAGAACGACGAAGTTGCGCTGCAAGAGGATACCTTCTCCGATGTCGGTGAGCGCTTAAAAAGCCCGCTCGTTCCCGCAGCACGGCGGCTCGAACTCGCCATCGCGCACCGGGAATCTTTGAGCGCTGAGGCCTATCGACATCAGGTGCTTCTCGCGTGGCGCTCAGGCAGCACCCCTACACGGGATCTCGCGTTGCAGGCGTTGCGGGACGAAAATCCATCACTTGTCTTCGCAGGCTTGCTCGGCCCCGGCGCCGACAGCGTGGATGCGGTGATTCACGCCCTTCGCAACGGCGCTTGGACACACGAACAGGTCGATTCCGAGGTTCAACATGCCCTTCGCAGCCGGGCGCTCACCACCAACGGCACCGTAGAGACCGAAGGAAGGCTTGCGGCTGCACTCTGGCGATGGGGGCTGCCGGGTATCGACGACGACCTCGCCGGCCTCGCCGAGACCCCCACGGGACAACGGCTTGTCGATGCTGCATTCTCGGCCCTGCCCCCGCGAAGATCGGAGGCGATGGCCACTGAAGTGCTCGAACGGGCGTTGGCTCGGCTGGGCGCGGGTGCAGAAACGGGAGCCTCGTCCTCGGCGGCCGCGTGGTGTTGCACGCACCTGCTCCAACAAGGTGGAGATTCCGCATCCACCCTTGCGAACCGTCTGGAAGCCGAGCACCCGAGGGTGGCCCGCTGGCTTCGCCTGCAGGATCGGCCAGAGCCGATCGAATTGCCCCTCGACGATGAGACAGGGGAAACGCTCGAAACCGCGGAGATCACTACCGAGCACTTCAAAGTAGCCACCGCGATCGCTCACCTGCCCCCCATCCTCGGGAAAGGGTTTCTTCGGTTTGGAAGTGCTCTTGCGCGGGCATTGGCGAGACACCACGCGGCGAATCGGGTGGTTTCACCTACCCGCGATTCGGTGAAGCTCAACCCCGACGGCAGCGTCGAAATCGCGGCCAACGGGGATCCACGCAGCGCGCACCGCCCTCCCGGAGAAGCGCCTTCCAAAGCGTCGGACATCTACGCCGCCGGAATCTTGCTCGTGGAAGGCCTGGTCGGACGTCCCTGGCCAAAAGTGTTGCCGGGCGACCGCGCGCTGCCGTTTTTACGGCACATTGCACCAGAGCTTCCGCCGAGCGCCATCGCCCCGTTGGCAGCAGCTCTGGACCCTTCGCCTACCATGCGGCCCACCGACGCCTCCGGTTGGGCGCTGGCATGGCAGACGGCCCTTGCCTCCGAAGACGCCCGTCAACGCGCTATTTTTGAGCCGCGCACCCGATTTCGCGTGGGATATGACACCCACGTCGGGCGGATGAAAATCCTGTACACCCAGACCAACCAAGATGCGCTGTACGTCTCCACCAAGGGATCCCTCGCTTTGATGGCCGTCTGTGACGGGATCAGCACTGCCAACACCGGGAGCGGCGACTTGGCCGCGGGAATCACCGCGCAGGTGATCGCGAGCGCTTGGGAACAATGGTTGCCGCGCCTCACCCAGCAGCGGCCGGAAGACGCTCGAGAGTTCCTCGATCGCACCCTGCGCATGGCCAATCAAGCGGTCTGTGAAGCCTCACTCCGTCTCGCCGGAGGGCGCCTCGAAGGCCGCGTCCCAATGGGCACCACCTCGGTGGTTGCCGTCGCCCAAGGAAACCGCGTGTCCATCGCTTGGCTTGGCGACTCGCGCGCCTATTTGGTCGGTCCCTACGGCGCAAGCGCGCTCACAGCCGACGCCAACCAGGCCGCCGAGCGGATGGTCGACTGGCATCACGGGGTGGCCCCTTCCTTCGATGCGACCGGCTTCGCGTTGGTGCGCTACATCGGTCACTTTGATGAACTTGGCCGCGCAGAACCCCTGCCAGCGTTGCACACCTCCCTCACGGTTCTCGCCGGAGAGCGCTTGGTATTGTGCAGCGACGGAATTACCGATTATATCGCGGACAATCCGTCCCGCGCAGCGTCGATCCTCGGCGCGAATGCCGCTTCGGGCGATCCCGACGAATGCGCTCGCGGACTCGTCGATCTCGCCAATCGCGGCGGTGGGGGCGACAACGCCACCTGCATCGTCGCCGCACCCGCATCCCTATAGGAGCTTTGATGCAGCCGTTTCGTGAAGCCATCCAACACGGAGTGACCCTGTTTGACGGCGCCATGGGGACCGAAATCTACCGCCGCGGCGTGTTCATCAACCGTGCGTTTGAGGAACTCAACCTCGCGAGCCCGGAGATGATCACCGAGATTCATGCGGCATACCTCAAGGCCGGCGCCCAAGTGTTGACCACCAACACCTTCGGCAGCAATCCGATCCGAATGAAGGAATTCGGCCTTGAAGAGCAGTTCGTCGCCATCAATAAACGTGGCGTTGAAATTGCGAAAGAGGTCGCCAAGGATCGCGCCTGGGTGGCGGCATCCATTGGCCCGATCGGGCAGCCGTTGGCTCCCGTAGGCCGCTTAGACCCTGGGCAAGCCTTTGCTGCTTTTCAAGCCCAAACTCAGGCACTCCTCGCCGGTGGGCCGGACCTCTTTGTTCTGGAGACCTTCTACGACGTTCGCGAATTGTGGCAGGCGGTACGCGCCGTTCGCAGCGTTACCGATCTTCCCGTCATCGCCTGCGTTTCCTTCGCCCCCGAGAGAGGAAAAGCGCCTGCAGATGCGGCAAGTGTGCTGCAGACGGTCGATTCTTGGCCGGTGGATGGCGTTGGCGTCAACTGCGGCGCAGGGCCACGCACACTGCTGGAGGTCGTCGAAGCGGCTGCTCCCAAGCTGAAAAAACCGCTGTTGGTGATGGCCAACGCGGGGCATCCCCAGGATGTCGACGGTCGCCAAATCTACATGGCCTCGCCCGAATACATGGCGGAATATGCCCGACGATTCGTCCAAAAGGGCGCCCGCATGGTTGGCGGCTGCTGCGGCACCACGGCCGACATGATCAAGGAAATGCGCTCTTTTGTTCGCTCGATCGCCCCCGGCGTTCAAGACGTTCAAGTGCACATCGAGGTGGGCGGCGATGACCCCAAAGACAAGGTGGAATCTCTCGAACCCACCCCCATCGCTGAGCGCACTGAGTTTGCGCGCAAGCTGTACACCACCGATAAGTTCGTCATTTCCGTGGAGCTCGACCCTCCGCGAGGCCTACAGCCCGGAAAGTCCCTCGAAGGGGCAAAATACCTCAAGGAAAACGGTATCGACGTGATCAACATTGCCGATGGCCCACGGGCGGTCGCGCGCATGGGTCCAAGTGCCATGGCGCTGCTCGCACGCGAATATTGCGGCATTGAAAGTGTCATTCACTACTGCTGTCGCGATCGAAACCTGCTCGGAATGCAGATGGATCTCATCGGTGCAAACGCCCTTGGACTCCAGAATGTCCTCGCGGTAACGGGCGATCCTCCAAAGATGGGGACCTATCCAAACGCGACCGCCGTGTTCGACATCGATTCGATCGGCCTCATCACCTTCATCCAAATGATGAATCGGGGACTCGATTTTTCGGGGCGCCCCCTCGGCGGAAAAACCAACATCTTCGTTGGGGCAGGTTGCAATCCGGCCCACGTCGAACTGGAGCTCGAAGCGGAACGGTTCGGAAAGAAGGTCGCGGCCGGCGCCGAATTCTTCTTTAGTCAACCGGTTTACGATGAGGACATGCTGTTCCGGTTCCTGGACATGACCGAAGAGTTCCCTAAAGTGCCTTTCTTAGTGGGAATTTTGCCGTTGGCGTCCTACAAAAACGCCGAATTTTTACACAATGAAGTCCCCGGAATGCAAATCCCACAACGGGTTCGCGACCGACTTCGCCAGGCGCCGTCCAAGGAAGCGCAGCGCGAGGTAGGCCTGGAAGTCGCCAAGGAGACCTTACGCGCCGTACGGGGCCATCCCCGCATTCGTGGAGCCTATGTTTACCCCCCCTTCGGGTCCTACAAGGCCGTGTTCGACCTGATCGGCGTACCTGAGGCTTCGTGATACTTAGATAGAACTGCCGTTCAGCAGGGTATGGAGAGAATAATGCTTCGGTTTTTACTTGCGTTGTCGCTGACTTTTGGGGCAATCGGTGTCGAAGACGCCTGGGCCGGCAAAAAGGACGCCACCGAGGATCCGTACGCCTATCCGGAGTTCGGACCGACCAGCGTTCCCGATTTCGACACCTTCTTTTCGAATGCAAAATCGCCGGTCGTAAGCGTGATCGATTCGCGCAAGAAGATCGATCAGGCGCGCAAAGACCTCAATGTGGCTCTGGAAGTCACCGAAGGCGCCCCTCTTAGCGATGCGCTCGCGAGCCTGTCCAAGAAGGCCGACGGCAAGATCAAGCGCGTCATGAAAAC
>SYKL01000320.1 GCA_005797785.1 Pseudomonadota bacterium
ACCACCACTGCACCAAGGCGTCGGTGAGGCCCGAGTATATGGGGTACGAACGAGTCAATGTGGCGGGAATCGCGAGGCTGTTCACGATGTGCAGCACCGGGATCGTGATCACAAAACTCATGTAAAACCAGATCGCGACGTAAAGGTGGTCCACCTTACGTTTCACGATGGTTCCGAAGAAGTTGATCGCGAAGGCGACCCACACGACCGCAATCAGGAGGTCGATCGGCCAAATCAGCTCGGCGTACTCCTTGGATTGCGTGAATCCCATCGGGAGCGTGATGGCGGCCGATACGATGATCGTCTGCCAACCGACAAAATGGAACCATGACAGAGCATCGTTGAACATGCGTACCTTGAGCAGGCGTTGCATGGAGTAATAGATGCCTGTGAAGCAGATGTTTCCGGCGAACGCGAACACCACCGCATTGGTGTGCAGCGGGCGCAGTCGCCCGAAGCTCAGGTAGCGGATGTCCATGTCTGCTGAAGGAAAAGCCAGTAGTAACGCTAGGGTGACGCCGACAAGCATGCCGACGATGCCCCAGACCACAGTGGCCCAAAGAAACGCTTTGACGACGCGGTCGTCGTATCTGGGCGGGTTGGATTCCGGTATCACGGTGCAGGCCTCCTGCCCCCGCCCAAGCAAGGCCTGTGCCACCGAATGTCAAAGGATGTAACGTGGCCCGGTGGACCCGCGCGTGATTTCCCGCGGTCAGGTGCGCGATATCACGCAGGAGGATCGGGGGTGTCCAACCCAAACTTCTCCATTCGGTACCGAAGCGCGTGGCGGCTGATCCCGAGCAATTTCGCAGCTGCGGAGCGGTTTCCTTCCGTGCGTTGCAACGCCTGCACCAACAGTCCCTTTTCCACGGCTTCCAAATCCACCCCGTCTTCGGGCAGGATGAAGGGGCAGTTTTCCAGGAGGGTGGTCGCCGCGGGAGCCGCCCACCGGATCTCGGCCGGGAGGTCGTCGGGCCGAATCATGGGTCCAGGTGCCAGGATCACGACACGTTCGAGTATGTTTCGGAGTTCGCGCACGTTTCCCGGCCAGCGGTAACGCTGAAGTACGGCCATCGCTGATCCGTCAAAGCCGAGGATAGGACGACCGAAGGAGCGGGCGAACTTTTCGAGGAAGTGGCCCGCGAGCGACGGGATGTCCTCTCGGCGTTCGCGAAGCGCCGGAAGCCGCAATGGAACGACATTTAGCCGGAAGAAGAGGTCTTCGCGGAACCTGCCCGCCGCAACCTCCGTTTTGAGGTCGCGGTTGGTCGCCGCGATCACCGCGCAATCCATCCGGAGGTTGGCGACGCCGCCCACGCGCTTGAAGGTCCGGTTTTCCAAGGCGCGGAGGAGCTTTGCTTGCGTTGCGAGAGACATTTCGCCGATCTCGTCGAGAAAAACCACGCCGCCGGCGGCCGATTCCAGAAGCCCGCGTTTGGTGCCCTTGGCGTCCGTGAATGCACCGCGTTCGTGCCCAAACAATTCACTTTCAATGAGTGTTTCTGTGAGCGAGGCGCAGTCGATCTCCATGAATACCCGATCCCGTCGGGGCCCGCGTGCATGGATCGAACGAGCGATCACGTCCTTTCCTGTGCCGCTTTCGCCGAGAATCAGCACGGTGGGAATGTCGACGGTCTCCAGCCGAAGCAGCACGTCAAAAACGGGCTTGAGACTCGGGGAAGAACCGATAAACTCGCCATACCCCTGTCGTTGCCGATCGCGGAAATAGTGCACCTCTTGGCGCAGCCGTTGTTCGCCAAGGACCTTTTCAATCAGAAGTGAAAGCTCCTGTCGATCGACGGGTTTCGACAGGTACCCTGCGGCGCCGAGCCGCGTGGCCTCAATCGCCGAATCGATACCACCGGCCGAGGTGACGACAATAACTGGGGTATCCATTCCGCTTTCGCGGAGCTTTCGCAGTACCCCGAGGCCGTCGAGGTGGGGCATATGCAAGTCCAAAACGACGCAGGCGGGAGCTTCAGACTGGATCGCGGCAAACCCCTCCCTACCGTCCGCGGCATTCAATACGTTGTAGCCTTCGTTTTCGAGGTGCTGGCCGAGCGCCCAACGGATCAATTCGTCGTCGTCGCACACCAGGATCGTCGGTCGATGGAGTTCGGACATCGGTCCCCCTCGGAAAGGTACCCCACCGGCACGGGGATTGCAGGTGACAGCGCGGAGGCGCCATGTGGGCGTTGTGGTTGGGTAGCCTGGTTTCAGGCTTGGTGGGAAGTCCACACTGCATTGGGATGTGCGGCGGCTTTGCGGCAGCATCGGGCGGTGATCGACTGTCGGCGTTGGCGTGGCATGGCGGGCGCATTTCGACCTACGCCCTGTTGGGAATGCTGTTTGGCGGCATCGGTTCTCGGCTTCCCGGTTCGGGGTGGGTGGCAGTGATGCTCTCCGCGGGGATGTTGATCTGGTTTGCGGCGGGCATTGGCGGCTGGGTTCCTCCGCTTCATTTGAACATTCCAGGATTAACGAAGTTTTCGGCGTACTGGCTGCGGGGAAGCGGCTGGGGTTCGCGCTGGATGTTTGGAATGGCCAATGGCCTTCTTCCGTGCGGGTTGACCTACAGCGCGCTTTCACTGCCGGTTTCATCGGGGGGAGCGTGGAATGGTGCACTGGCGATGATCGCGTTTGGACTGGGAACGGTTCCGGCGTTGGGTTTGGGAATGGTGGCGTTTCAACGACTCATGCGGTCTGGACCCGGGGTGCGCCGACTGGTTGCCGTGGGGGTGGTGTCGGCCGGTTTGTGGGCGATCTACGAGAGACAACCCACAATCGACGGAACCCCGGCGTGCCACGAGGTGAAGCCGTGACGCCATCGAGTGAGTGGTTTACATCGTTCTCACGCTGGCTTGCGCGGGCCCAACCCGCGCTGTCGCCTGAGGTGGGGATGAACGACGACCAATTGTCGAGGGACGAACTCCTCCTCGAGTTGCGCCGCTGCCGCGAGCGGATCGCGGACTTGGAGCACACTGGCGTTCGCGTTCAAAGCAGTGAAGCGCTGTTTGGCGGTTTGTTGGAAGCGGCGCCGGACAGCTTTGTGATCGTGGACGCTACGGGCACGGTTCGGCTGGTCAACCCGCAGGCGGAACGAATGTTCGGCTATTCGGAAGGGGAGCTGATTGGCCAACCGATTGAGGTGTTGGTACCGGACAGCGCCCGTGCGGCGCATGCACGGCAGCGCACCACCTATTCCGAGCAACCCGCGTCTCGTCGGATGGGGATCGGTCTGCAGTTGTCCGCGCGTCGCAAGGATGGTTCGGAGTTTCCGGCGGAAATCAGTCTAAGTCCGCTTCAGACTCCTGAAGGGCGGATGATCATCAGCGCTATACGCGACGTCAGTGAACGTCGTGAAGTGGAACGCCAGCTTCAACGCCAAGCGGAAGCTCTGGCCGCGAGCAATGATCAGCTCCAACAGTTTGCGTATGTGGCGTCGCACGATCTTCAAGAGCCCTTGCGGATGGTGTCGAGCTATTTACAGCTTTTGTCGAGGAGATACACGGGAAAGCTGGACGCCGACGCGGACGAGTTTATCGGGTTTGCAGTGGACGGCGCCAAACGAATGCAGGCGTTGATTCAGGATTTGCTCGCGTACTCTCGGGTGGGCTCGGGGGGGCAAGCGTTCACGCAGGTGGATTTGAACGATACGCTCGCTCGGGTTCAACGCGACCTAAAAATGGCGATCGATGAGTCGGGAGCGGATCTTCAGGTGGAACGCCTCCCTGTGATCGTCGGTCAGCTGACTTATGTGGTGCAGTTATTTGAAAACCTAGTAGGGAACGCGATCAAGTTCCGTCGGCCGGGCCAAAAACCTCACATTCAGGTGCGCGCCAAACGCTTGGCGAGCGGTTGGCAGATCGCCGTTCAAGACGACGGAATCGGACTTGAACCGCAATATGCCGAACGAATCTTTCAAATCTTTCAGCGGCTGCATACACGTCAGGAATATCCGGGAACGGGTATCGGTTTGGCGATTTGTAAGCGAATCATGGATCAGCATGGGGGCGAAATTCGAGTGCAAAGCCAGAGTGGTTCTGGGGCGACCTTTCTGCTTGACTTTCCCGATCGGAGGGCGTCATGAGTGCGGTGGAAATCCTGTTGGTAGAGGACAATCCCGGAGATGTTCGGCTAACAAAGGAAGCTTTGCGCGATGGTCGGGTGAAGAACAACTTGCATGTGGTCGTCGATGGGGTTGCGGCGCTGGCGTTTCTCCGTAAGGAGGGCGAGTATCATGCAGCGCCGCGACCGGACTTGATTTTGTTGGACTTGAATCTGCCGCGAAAGAACGGACGCGAAACCCTTGCCGAAATCAAGTCGGATCCCGAGCTTCGGACGATTCCGGTCGTGGTTCTCACCACCTCGATGGACGAACAAGACGTGCTCCGCGCGTACGAATTCAACGCGAACTGCTACATCAACAAGCCGGTGGATCTCGATCAATTTCTTCAGGTGATTCGCTCGATCGAGGATTTTTGGTTGACGATCGTTCGTCTGCCACGCTGAGGGACGAATGCGCATCCTGTTGGTCGAGGACAATCCCGGTGATGCCAAGTTAATACGGTGGATGCTGGCAGATGAGCCACACGAGTGGCGGGAAGCAGCTCGGCTTTCGGATGCCCTCGCGCAGGGCGATGTGGATGTGGTGCTGCTGGATTTGTCGCT
>SYKL01000321.1 GCA_005797785.1 Pseudomonadota bacterium
AAGGCGGCGAACAACGCTACTGGCACGAGCGTGAACCGGCCCACATGGGTCTTAAATACTTGGTGATCGAGGTACACATACGGCATCGTGAAATGCCGGTGCACAAAACTCACCGTCATCCCAAACACCCACAGCATCAAATAGTCGGTCGGATGCCGATCCCCGACCATGGCGAGCGGCAGCAGGATCCATAGCCAGCTGAAATGGTAGGCCGCGATATCGACCAATGGTGAAACATGCCATTGGCGAAGGGTTTTCCCGGCCTCTGGTACTCCGAGCACCGCCAAAACGCTCGACACCTGCACCCCCGCAACCGACGTAACGCCGCCGTTCCCGCAGGTCGATCGCGACCACGTTGCCAACGCGCGCCCCGAATGTCACCCCGCCGCCATCGCGACGTCACCGCCGTGGGCGACGCTTGCGTATGACCCAAAAGCTGTTGATCTGCGAAGATGAAGCCGATCTCCGTGCACTCCTGGAGATCACCCTTCAACGAGAGGGGTTTGTCGTCCGGGGTTCCTCGGATGGCCAGGAGTTTATGGCGCTATTCGAGGAAGATCCGCCGGATCTCGTGCTGTTGGATGTGATGCTTCCCGATGTCACCGGCGTAGAATTGTGTCGTCGGATCCGAAAACATCCGCAACACAACGATGTGCCGGTGATCCTGTTGACCGCGCGAAACGATGAAATCGATCGGGTGGTGGGCCTGGCCGTGGGCGCCGATGATTACGTTGGTAAGCCATTTTCGGTGCGAGAGCTGGTGATGCGGGTGCGCGCGGTGCTCCGCCGTTCGCAGAAGGAAACCCCAGCTCCAGCGCCGGAAGTTGGTAGGATCCGGGTGGATGTTGAGGGGCATCGCGCGTGGGTGGACGGCCAACTGCTCGATCTCACCGCGGTGGAGCTGAAGCTGCTGAATCTGTTCGTTTCCAAGCCAGGACGCGCTTTGACGCGCGACGCGATCCTGGCCGGCACTTGGGGTGCGGACCACCATGTGACCGAACGTGCGGTCGACACCCACGTCAAAAGACTTCGTCAAAAGCTAGGTCCTGCGGGCGACGCGATCGAGACCCTGCGCGGGATTGGGTATCGGTACACTTCGGCAGCGTAGCGAGCCGAAGAGCGGCGTTCGCCCCAACGTCACAACTGGTACATCGAAATCTCACGAAAAGAGAGAAATTGGATGTACCAGTCCCTCACCACGGATCGTTCAGCCCCCAAGGCCGCCCGCCTCGCGCTATTCGAGCGGCGTCCAGGCCAAACCGAGCCCGATCCCCCACCCTTCGCGGAAGGACTCCACGGTCTCTTCGCCTTGGGTCAGCCGATGCACCGGATCGATGAGGTTCTTGCCGCGCATCGTGAATGACAACCCATGCCCGAGGCCAAATCCGACCATCGCATCCAGCGAAGCGACCGGTTGTTCGACCACATTGGGGGCCCCCACAGCGCCCACCTCGGTGATCCGCGGCCCGGACAGGTTCCAAAACAGGGCCACATCCCATCGGTCGCGGTCCATGCCAATTTCGAGGTTGGTCAGGTAAGGGCTCTGCCCTTGAAGTGGCCGATCCGAATCGGTCTGGATTCCGCCTTCGTCCAAATGGATCTGGCTGTGAATCACCGCCAAGTTTCCGGCGGCGTACAAGCCCGACACCCACGGAATCGACTTCCGGAACTCCACTTCCACGCCCACATTGTCGGCGCCGAGCGCATTTTCATAGGTGATCGAGTGCGCTGCGCTTACGACCACGATCTCCTCGATCGGATCCTGAAAGTGCTTGTAGAACGCGCCAAAGGACACGGACTCTTCGTCGCTCGGATACCATTCCCAACGCAGATCGACGTTGTCGAGGATCGCCCGTTCCAAATCGGGGTTTCCATAGGTCTCACGCCCGCCGGTGACGTCGTTGAAGGTCGCGGGCGAAAGTTCCCGGAAGTCGGGACGATTCAGCGAGCGAGCGTAGCCCACCCGGACCAACATGTCGTCACGGAAGTTCCAAGTCACGGCGGTGGAAGGGAGGAAATCCGTGGTCTGGGATTCAGCGACCACCGGCTCCTGGTCCGGGTTGAACAGCTCAAAGGTGTCCACCTGTTGTACCGACTGCTCGACGCGTGCACCGGCGACAAACCGCCATTTTTCGTTGAGGCCGACATCGAAACTGGTCCATGCGGCGCCAATACGCTGCAAGGCGGAGTAGTTGTCGGTCTGGCGTGTGGTTTCCGACAGCTGAAAGCCATCGGGATCGATATAATCCGGGGTGAACGCCTCGGAAGGGTCCATCGCCGACACATCCGGGCGGCCCGCCATGGAGCCCTTGGATTCGAATTTGTACCGACGGGTGTCCACCGAGCGGTTCTTCGCGGTGAACGCCAGTCCCCCGCGAACGGTCAATGAAACCTTACCTTCGCGGAGCTTGGAGGCGACGTCCAGGCCGGCGTCGTGGTTCCAATCCGACAGCCCACTGTAGAGGATCTGATTGCCTTCCGGGCGATCTGAGAGCCGCCAAGCCCCGGTAGAGGCCTCCTTGTCCTGGCGCCATTCCCGTTGGTCGGGTTCGCCACGCGAAGCGTTGCTTAATGCATACCGCCAGCTGACTTCCGCAGGCCCGGCGCGATGGGTGCCGCGCAATTGGTGGAATTGCAGCATCCGTTCGACCCAACGCAATCGAGAAACGCGGATGTCCCCGTCCAAATCCCGGTTGTACCCTTCGTAGATGCGGGCTTCGTCGTCGGTCTGCCGGGCGACCAGGCTCACCCAGTCCAAGTCGTGGCTTTCGCCAATGCGAAGGCTGGTTCCGAGCAATCCGCCCAAACGAACCCGGTGAGTGCTCTCTTCAAAGTGGTAGGAATGGCTGGGCTCCAACGCACCATTGGCGCCCACGATGAAATAGTTGCGGTCCACTTCATCGACGTCCCAGCTGGTATCGTACGACAAACCGCCAATCAGACCGAGTCGGGTGTCGCCGAGATTGTACCGATTGCCGAGCGCCAGCGACAACCCCATGTCGGGAAGCGCCATCCGCTCCTTCATTTTCCAGCGGTTTGGGATTGCTTCGCCAAATTCTTCCAATTCCGAGGCCGAATACCCTCGATCCGAGAACATGTCCCCTTCCGCGAGCGGCTGATCCGCGGACGCCTGAACGATGCTGTCCGGAAGGTCGCGGTGTCCCCCGTCGATCCCTAAGAAATCGGTGGGACCGGCCGATCCGGCGATGCTCTTTTGAAAGGTGCTCCCCCATTGCGCGCCGGTGGACAGCGTCATCCGCGCAAACGGGCGATCGGGAACATCTTTGGTGCGAAGAGACAGCAGGCCGCCGCCAAATTCGCCAGGAAGGTTGGCTTCCGCAGTCTTTTGGACGACCACACTCGACAACAGGCCGGTCGGCAACAGATCCAGCGGAACCACCCGTCGTTCGGGTTCTGGGCTCGGAAGCGTCGATCCATTGAGGGTGGTGGCGGAATACCGTTCGCCGAGCCCGCGCACATACACATAGCGGCCATCGACCACCGACAGGCCGGTCACGCGTTTCATCGCTCCTGCGGCGTTCGAATCGCCACTGCGGCGGATTTGTTCGGCGCCGATCGCATCGGTCACGCCGACCGCTTCCTGCCGTTCCTCCAGAAGAACGGACGTGGTCTCTTTCGATTTGAGCCCTTCGATCACCAGCACTTCTTCTTCGCTGGCGAAGAGCTCAAACGTCAACTCTTGCCCAGTCCTACCGGGCAGCGTCAAAGACTCGAATTCGGGACCGAATACCGTGACCTCGTATTCCCCCGGACGAACGTCCAGATGAAAACGTCCTTCCGCGTCGGTTCGGGCTTCGGCGTCCCCCGCCATCACCCAAAAATCGACAAGAGGTTGACCATCTGCGGCATTAAGCACCTGACCGGAGATCCCTTGGGAAGGGGCCTCCTGTGCCATGACCACCTGGAGCAACGCGAGGAACAGCGGCATTCGGTCTCCCGTTCGTTTCGAGTTGGATCAGTTCGATGCGTGGGTGGTCCAGGTCGCGGTCCAGTCTTCCGCACCAACGGCACCAAGGAATTCCACCGATTCAAAGAACGCATCGTCCGGAACCGCACCGCCAGTGAGCAGGTCGGATCCCTCTTCCAGTTGGTAGTCGGGAGCGATGGGATCAAAGGCGGAAACCAAGTCGATCGCCGCTTCCGCGTTGCCTTCGCCGGCGAGGAATCCTTCCTCGACCGAAGGCTCACCCTCGTCTTCGATGAAATTGGTCGCGCAGTCCAAAATGACGTTCGTGAGTTCCAAAGCGCCGGAGTCCACATTTGCAAAGGTGGCGTCGTGGTCGACATCCAAGCAGGCTTCGTTGAAGCCGGTGACGAGCACATTGGCCAAGTGAACGCCGGTTCCTTCGCGGAGGAGCATGCCGAGATCCGAGGATTCGCTGTCCGGGCTGCCGATCACGGTCACATTGGAAAGCCAAGGTTCGCTCATGGGCGCTGCGTCGTTCGCTTCCGCATTGTTGTCCGCTTCCAAGCCATTGTCGCCAGCATCCGAACCCTGCTGCACAATGCCAAATTGGAGTTTGCCGCGCCAGCCGTCGGTCCAGTCGATGCCGTCGTCGCCGAGCGCGGTGACCAGAATGTGCTTAGCGTTGACGGCTCCACCGAAGAACTCGACGCCGTCGTCTGCATTCATATGCACCTGAACGTAGTCGACGGTGGTTCCGCTTCCAACGCCCTGAAACGCGATGCCGTTCAATTCATTGTCGGGGCTGATCAACGTTCCTGCAAACTCGACGCGGACGTAACGGAGCGTGCCGCTCGAATCGGCATCATCGTCGCCGCCGTACCAGCCGGTGCCGCCCTCGCCGTAGGCTTCGCAGGTTTCCACTTCCTCTTCAATGCAGGAATTGACCGTTGCGCGGCCGTTGATGATGAGCCCGCCCCAGTCGCCCCGCGAACGGGTCCCTGGCTCTTTGCTGGAGGTGAACACGATCGGCGCGTCGGCCGTTCCGTCGGCTTCGATCCGCGAACCGCGGCGAATTACCAACATTCCGTCCGTGGCGGACTCGCCATACACGGTGGTGCCGGGCTCGATGGTGAGGACGGTTTCATTGATGTCGTCGCCGATGAACACGCCACCGCGAAGCAACCACATCTTATCGGCGGTCATCGTGAGGTTCTCGGTGATGACGCCCGACACCGTGCACACATTGTCGTCGTCGCACGACACACCATCGGTCGTTTCGTGGGAGGTGTCGGAAGTGTCGGAGGTATCGACGTCATCGCCCGCACAGCCCGCCAGCATCGCCAATGCAACCAAAAGACTTCGCATGTGTGTTCCTCCGAAAACAGGGTTTGTCTGCGTTCTCGGGGGAAGGATATTCGTTGCAGCGTGACGCCATGAGGACGGTACCGCATCCTTTCAAAGGCACGATTGTGCCAACCCGTCGCGAAGTCGTCACACAGAACCCACCTTAGTAACTACGGGTTCACAGCCCTCTGACGGTACGGTGTTTATGGTTGGGTAAATTGGCCCCGAGGCACACATGCGCGCTCCGCTGATTTCGCTGGTTGGACTGTTGGCTTGCACGCACTCCGAGCGATCGGTGCGGATCGCGCCGGCATCCGCAGACAGTCCTCCCGACATCGAGGACACCACGGTTGAGACCGGCGACACCGACCGGGAAGATACATCGGTAGAACCGGAAGTGATCCACTTTGCGGCGATCGGAGACTACGGCAATGGTGGATCCGCGGAGACGGATGTCGCCGAACTGGTCGCCGGTTGGAATCCCGATTTTGTGATCACCTTGGGCGACAACAACTATGATTCTGGGTCGGCGTCGACGATCGACCTCCACATCGGACGGGATTGGCACGCCTACATCGGCGGCTACGACGGCGCATACGGCGAAGGTTCCGAGGAAAACCGTTTTTTCCCTTGCCTTGGAAACCACGATTGGGCGAGCGGGACGGTTCAGCCCTATTTGGATTTCTTCGAACTCCCCGGAAACGAACGGTATTACTCGTTTTCCAAAGGCCCGATCGACTTTTTCGTGTTGGACAGCGACGAGCATGAGCCGGATGGCCGAGAGTCGACCTCGCTTCAAGCGGAGTGGCTGCAACAGGAGTTGGAAGCTTCCGATGCTCCGTTTCAGGTGGTGTATTTTCACCATGCGCCGTACACCTCAGGATCGCACACCAGCAATACCTACTTGCAGTGGCCGTTCGCGGAATGGGGCGTGGATGTAGTACTTTCGGGTCACGATCACACTTACGAGCGTCTGGAAGTGGACGGGATCCCGTATTTCGTGAATGGCTTGGGCGGTGCAGGAAGGTACCCTTTCGAAACTGTGCTTCCAGAGAGCCAGTTTCGATACAATGACGACCACGGCGCGCAGCGGGTGACGGCCTCAAACACGGGGATCCGCCTGGAATTTGTGAACCGGGCCGGGGAAGTGATCGAGACGTATGTGGTGGGCGAAGATCCGGGGTAATGGCTCGCCTGGATGGAGCGCAGGTTGCCAACCACGGCGGATCGGTTACATTGGCGCGTCGCGCGGAGTTCGCTCGACAAGACCCCAACGCGCGCCGACCGGCGCCCGTTCAGGAAGGCACCATGGAAGAGAATTTTCTGCCGTCAGCGCCCAAGTTGCGCCTGGCCAAATTGATCGCTCAGCGCGGAATCGCCTCCCGCCGAAAGGCCGAGGAGCTGATTTCCGAAGGCTCCGTCACCGTCAATGGCGTTGTGGTGAGTGAACTTGGGTTTTCCGTGGACCCGAAGGAAGATCACGTTCGCATCAACGGGAAGGCGCTCCCGGGCGAGCCCGAAAAGAAGTATTTCGTCCTATACAAACCAAAGGGCATGATCACCGTCGCAGATGACAAGGGCCGGACCAATGTGGCCCAGCTGCTCGCCGACATGAACCTCAAGGTAGAGCCGGTCGGACGCCTCGATTACAACACCGAAGGCGCTCTGCTGCTGACCAACGATGGCGAAATGGCCAACCGGCTGAATCGGCCAGAGACCAAAGTTCCCAAGCGCTATTTGGCCAAGTGTTACCGCACCCCCAGCGACGGGGATCTGTTGGCGATCGAGCGCGGGGTCACCTTCCCCGATGGCCGCTCCAAGCCCGCCAAAGCGCGCGTGCTCGAGCAGACCGACAAGGACAATGCTTGGGTGGAAATTACCATCACCGAGAGCGGCCCACGGGTGGTGCAGCGCATTTTGACGCAGCTCGGGCATCCGGTCAGTAAGCTGCGCCGGGAGAGCTTTGCGACGATCTCGATCCGCGGCATGGAACGCGGACAAGTCCGTGAATTGACCCCTATGGAAATTCAGCGGCTTCGGGACATCGCCGAAGGCACCGCGCCCAAGAAGGCCGGAAAGAACTGGAAGGGCAAAGGGTTTGCGAAAGCGAAGCCGAAGCCGAAACGCAGCGGGATGATCACCTCTAAGAAGCCGACCGCGCGGGATGCAAAGCCGCGGACGAGGCCTTCGAAGGGCGGGAAGTAAGCACTTCCTCCGCTCGGGCCCCAAACGAGAACGGGGTCCCGAATGGTCAAGGGGTTGACGATTTCGTCCACCCCGGCGCCATCACCCAACGCAACACTGGCCGCACCACCCTCGCGGGCGTTGACCACACCAGCGCATCCCGAAACCACCGCATCGGTCCACGCATCTGCGCCAGGATCCCCAGCCACCGCGCAAACCGGGTGACGCCGTTCGCTCGCCACCACCGCGCCGTCTGGTATGCCGCAAACGCCTCTTCAAAAGTGGCATACCTGTCCAATGCGTCCGCGAGCACTGCCGCATCCTCCAGCGCTTGGCACCCTCCCTGGCCAAGGTTCGGCGTACAAGCGTGCACCGCGTCGCCGATCGCCACCACCCCTGGCGCCCACCACCGGCGGATCGGAGGCATGTCCCAAAGCGGATTGGTGTGGATGCGATCCGCGGGAGTCCGGCGGACCGCCTCGATCAACGCCTCCGGAAACGGGCGCGCTTGATCCAGAATATAGGCCTTCAAAGCCTCCGGTTCGCGAGGGGGCGTGGCATCGCGCACAACCAGAAACCAATACACCGCGCCACCTCGGACGGCTGTAAACCCCATCCGAATGCCGTTTCCCCACAACTCGGTGAAATGCCGCGCGGCTTCCCCGGGGAGCGTCGCATCGGCGATGCCCCAGAGCCCAGTCTGACCGGAAAACCACGGTTTTTGGCCGCCCAGTCGATCCCGCCGAACGATCGAGTGGATTCCGTCTGCGGCCACGATCACCTCCGCCACAACGGTCGTACCATCCTCGAAAATGAGGCTGCTGCCCTCTACCCTTGAAAGCCGCTTCCCAAAGTGCAAGCGATCGGCGGGAACCCTCGCTGCCAGCCGATCGATGATATCCCAGCGTCGAACCACGATCGGAGCAAGATCTGGCGACGGCGTATAGTGGGTGGTGGGCTCACGCAACAGGCGCACCCCACGCAGATTCTCAAACCAGAAGCCCTCAAACGGCATTCCCAGCGCCACGAGATCCGATGCGATCGTCGGATCGATTCGGTGCAGGGCCGACAATGCGTTGGCGTACAGCCAATGACCACCGCCAACGGCGCGGTAGGACACCGCAGCTTCATACACCTGAACCGGCCACCCCCGGCGGGTCAGCGCCGCCGCCAGCGCTAGGCCGCCGATGCCCCCACCAACGATGTGTAGGGTGGTCGGCCGATCCGGGCTCATGGGATACCCCTGCTCAGCGTACACCACCTGCTGTGCGCGCATGCCACTGGGAGGGAAATTCTGAGACTTCGTTCGCGCCAAAAGTGGATGATCCTGTTCGGATGCCTGATGGCTTCCGTGGGCGGCGTGATTTTCCTGAACCACCTGATCTGGGATTCGATGCGCCCGAGGCCGATCCCCACGCCCCAGGTTCCAATCGGTCTTTCGAGCTTGTCGGCGCGAGAATGTGGCGCCTGCCACCAGGACATTTACTCCGAATGGCTGGAGTCGCGGATGGGCAACAGCATGCAGAATGCGGCTTTCCTCATGGACTGGAAAGCGAAGGGGGAGCTGCCTTATTGTCTCTCATGCCATGCTCCTCTGGAGGCTCAACAACCGGAAATCCTCCATGGAGTGGTGTGGCCTCTGCCGATGGTGCTGTCGCGCGACCCAAATCCTCTCTTCGATCCGGACCTTCGCTCCGAGGGCGTCACCTGCGTGGTCTGCCATGTGCGCGACGGCGCGGTGGTCACGGCAAAGCAGGTTCACGCGCCGCATCCGACTCACGTTGGGGCCCTGGGCGAGGTGTGCGCTCGGTGTCATCAAATGCCGACCAGCCCCCTCCATCCGCTTCGGCGGCCATTGATCGACACCTGGGGGGAACACGCTAACTGGAAGGATAAAACCGGCCAATCAGAGGATTGCGTCGCTTGTCATATGCCGCGCACAGAGCGGAACGGGGGAGCGGGGCACAGCCATCGGTTTCCGGGCGGGTGGGATCCTGTCGTGGTGAACGCGTCCGTCGCCCTCTCCGTACCCACCTACGAAGGCGATCATTGGGTGGTCGAGTTGACGAACCTTACCGGCCATCGGTTTCCGACGGGTGAAACGACGGTTTCCGCCGAACTTCGATTTGTCGGCCTGGACGAAAAGGGGCAACCGCTCGCCACCGAAACCACCCCCATCGGTCGTCACGTCATGGGCCCGCCCTTTATCGACATCGACGATTCCTCGCTCCTGGAGGGCGAGACCAGGGCGTTTCGAGCGCAGTTCTCGAACGATCCACAGCGGAGAATTCGGACCGTCCGCGTGGAAGTCTGGAAGTTGCGCTATTTCTTTGAGCCCGAGCTTCGGAAGACCATTGCGCCCCAGGATGCGGAAGCGCTGGTCGCAACGGCAGAGTCGAAGCCCTGACGACCGTCTCGGCGCCTTAGAAATCAAAACCCAAGATCACTCGGGCATCGACCGCTGGCTCCACCTCGGTTTCCCCATCGGCGACTTCCAAGAACCGCACCGGAACCGTCAGCGCACCCCACACGCCCTTGCCGGCCCACCCGATCGCCGGTCCAGCGCCAAGCAAGATCTCGGTCTCGTCGCCTTTGAATTCGGTATCCTGCAAGATCTCCGCCCCGAGGCTGACCTTGCCAACTTTGTACGACAGACCGATGCGATGGCCAAGCACAGCCTCTTTTTCCCACTCCACCTCGATTTCGCCGTCCGCTTCGACCTCTTCTTCGCGTTCGAGCTCGAATTCGCCGACGAGGTTGTAGGCGACAACGAACTGCCCGACCTCCTTATCGACGATCACTTTGGCCTCGAGCTCCGATTCCTTTGGCCCAACGCTCGCTTCTCCGTACAAGGCTACGCCCACAGCTTGGGTCGAACGGGAGGTGAGGTTCAACTTCCATTCGGAACTCACGCCGGTGAATTCGCTACCGCCCGTTCCCGCCTCCCAATTGAGATAGAAGGCCGTCAACAGGTGATCGGTCAGCCCAACCTCAAACTCCATCCGCTGCCGGAAGGCCAGCCCCTCCCCTTCCGCACGCGGAAAGATCACCGTGGTCCACGGTTCCAGCTCGCGTACACCCTTGGGCATGGCCAAGGACTCGTACGTGTAGGTGAACCGACGCTCGTTGGCCTCGGCGGAAGGAACGGTCAAAGCCACCAAAAAGGCAAGCAGGGTCATGGCGTACTCACGAGGGGTTGCTGATAATGATAATCATTTTCAGTTGATAACGTATTTCAACTCCCACGGGTGTCAAGCGGGTGTCGTTCACCCGCCGCGATGGCGACCAGAATCTCCCTTACATCGACCAGCGGTTGACGAATTCAGCTACTGCTGATCGGCCCACTGCCCGATGAGTTCCCGTTCTTCGTCGGTCATTCCGGTCAGGTTCCCCAGCGGCATGATCTTGGCGACCACCACCTGTTGTCGGATTTTCGCCGCTTCTCGCCGAATCTCCTCCGGGGTTTCCAACTTGACGCCCTTGGGCGCCACCGCGATCCCGGGCTGAATCGGTTCGCTGGAATGGCAGGCCAGGCAGTGCTTTGCGACGATCTGCTGGACCCGGGCCATCGAAATGTGGGGTTGATCCCCTTTGGGGGCTGCCGGGGTGGGTCGCACCAACAGCGCCAACCCCACAAACGCTGCGCCTAAGGCGGGCAAAATCCAGTGTTTTGCCTGACCGCGCTCCTCCAGATTCACATGGTGTCGGTACCCTGCCCCAATCAGCCCTAAAACCGCCAAAATCGCCCAACCCCGTGGATGCCCCCAAGTTGCCGGGAAATGGCCGCTGATCATCACGAACAACACCGGCAACGTCAGGTAGTTGTTGTGGAGCGACCGCAACGCACCGGCCTGACCGCGTTCGATTGGAGGAGGTTCTCCCTTGATCATCGCGTCGACCATCGCCGCCTGCCCGGGAATGATCACCCGCCACACATTCGCCGCCATCCAGGTGCCCAGCATCGCTCCCACATGAAGATAAGCCGCGCGAGCGGACAATACTTCGGAGAGACCGTAGGCAGTGGCCACGATGAACGCAAACAGGATCCCTGCCAACGCGGTTCCGTGGTTCTTCAGAGGACTCCGGCACAATCCATCATAGACGAGCCAACCGCCGAACAACGTGGTCGCGCCAATGGTCGCCGCTTGCCAAGGTTCCAGCGCCATCACCTGCGGATCGATCATCGTGGTGCGCGGGTTGGCCCACCAAAACAGCGCCAACAGCGAAAATCCGGAAAGCCAGGTCAGGTAGGCCTCCCATTTGAACCAATGGAGGGTTTTTGGCAGCTTTTCCGGGGCGCCGGCGTATTTTGCAACTTGATAAAATGCGCCCCCGTGAACCGCCCACAACTCTCCGGCAACGCCGGGCTTTCCCCCAGATTCCAAGGGTCGAACGGTATTGTTTAACCAAACAAAATAGAAGGACGCGCCGATCCAGGCGACCCCCATCATGAAGTGGAACCATCGAAACAGTAGGCCCACCCAATCGAGGAAGTATGGGTCGATCATCCAGGCTTCTCCTTGCGGACCGCCAATCTAGGAGGCCGCGAAACGGCCGTCAACCCGGAACGGTGAACATCTGCGAACCCGCGGGAGGCGGGCGACGATGTTGATGCCTTTCACGAACGAAAACAAACGGCCTCTAGGCCTTTGAGCTCGATGGGCTGGGCTACCGCGGCCGAATCGCCGGTCCTCAGTTGGGTTGAGTCGGTCAGTGGAAAACCCCGCCAGCAAGGTTAGGGCACCAGCCTGAGCGCTGCGCCGAGGCTTCATGTTCGCCCTGAAGAGTCAACGAGTTCTTTTTCCCGATGGCATCCGCCCCGGAGTGGTCGTCGTCCGTGGTGATCGCATCGCTGGCCTTCACGAAAAGGATGTAGGGGGTCTGCCCACCGAAGACGTCGGCGACGCGGTGGTGATGCCCGCCCTCACCGATTGTCATGTGCACATCAATGAGCCCGGACGCACCGAATGGGAAGGATTTTCCTCGGCCACCCGCGCCGCGGCGGTTGGCGGAGTGACCCTGCTCGTCGACATGCCGTTGAACAGCATTCCGGTCACGACTTCCGTGGAGGCACTCGAACGTAAGCTTTCAGCGGCACAAGGTCAGCTCTGGGTGGACTGCGGTTTTTGGGGAGGGGTGATCCCTGGCAACGAAGCCGAGCTTGCGCCCATGGTTCGCGCCGGTGCGCTCGGATTCAAGTGTTTTCTGTGCCCTTCCGGGATCGATGAGTTTCCGGCGTCCACCGCGGAGGACCTGCGGAAGGCGATGCCAATCTTGAGGGACGCAGGCGTGCCGCTGTTGGTGCATGCGGAGATCGAATCAGAGCTTTCCTCTGTAGCGGGCGACCCCTCCCCCAGGTTGTACGCAAACTATCTGCATTCCCGCCCAAAAGAGTGGGAAGACCGCGCGGTGGCGATGGTGATCGATCGGGTCCGCGAAACCGGGGCTCGCGCGCACATTGTGCACCTTTCGTCCGCCAATGCGTTGGCGCTGATCCGCGCCGCGAAGGCGGAAGGGTTGCCGATCACCGCCGAGACCTGTCCGCATTATCTTGGGCTTGCGTCGGAAGAAATCCCCGACGGTGCGACCGAATACAAGTGCGCTCCCCCCATCCGCGAGCGCGAAAACCGCGAACGCCTGTGGGCCGCCTTGAAGGATGGAACCCTCGATTTTGTGGTCACCGATCATTCGCCGTGCATTCCCAGCCTAAAACTTCAGGAGTCTGGCGACTTTTTGCAAGCGTGGGGCGGGATCGCGTCTTTGCAGCTGGGCCTTCGCAGCGTGTGGACCGAGGCCCAAAAGCGCGGTATTCCCCTCGAAAAGGTATCGCACTGGATGTCTGCGGCGACGTCCATTTTCGCGGGGCAACGCGACCGCGGTACCCTCACCGTCGGCAACACCGCCGACCTGATTTTATTCCATCCGGAAGTAGAACATTCGGTCGAGCCTCGCGAACTCCTGCACCGCCACCCTACCTCCCCGTGGGCGGGGAGAATGCTGAAAGGCCGGGTTCAACGCACCTGGATGCGCGGGCAAGTCATCGCAGAAAATGGTGCGCCGGTCGGCACCGCCAACGGAAAAATCGTTCTGGGAGAAAAACATGAGTGATCTCGAAGCTTTTGCCGGATTGGTCGATCTCGCGTCCAAGGCGGTCGGCGGCAAAGCGCTGTTGTGCAGCGACGACTTTTTTGCGGGGATGGAGCGGTTGATCGAGCCAAAGCCGGCCCACTTCGATCCATCGACCTACACCGATCGCGGCAAAGAGATGGATGGATGGGAGTCCCGCCGCAAGCGCGTTCCAGGAAACGATTGGTGCATCCTGAAGTTGGGCGTTCCAGGCGAGATCCGGGGCGTGGATATCGACACCTCCCATTTTTTGGGCAACCATCCTCCGTTTGCGAGCCTCGATGCCTGTGTTTCCCACGAAGATGTGAGCGGCGAAGATCTGCGCGATCACATCACGTGGACGACGATTCTTCCGGTCGTTCCATTAAAGAGAGGTTCGCACAACCTTCAGCCCATCGCATCCAAAGAGCGGTGGACCCACGTTCGCCTCAACATCCTTCCGGACGGCGGAGTCGCGCGCCTGCGAGTGTTCGGCGTTCCAGCACCGCTTCGGTTCAGTGAGGAGACCATTGACCTCGCCGCCTTGGTGAACGGCGGCCGCGCCCTCGCCTGTAGCGACATGTTCTTTTCGCCGATGAACAACCTGATTTTGCCCGGTCGATCCAAATACATGGGCGGCGGCTGGGAGACCCGACGGAGCCGCCCACCAGGGATGGACTGGATCATCGTGGCGTTAGCGGCAGCGGGACACGTCGAAAAGATCACCCTCGATACAGGCCATTTCAAAGGGAATTTTCCAGACCGTGCGGCGGTCGACGGGCTGAATTGGCCGGATGCTCCCCCTCACCTGCTCATCGATCATCCGGACTGGAAGGAGATCCTGCCTCCTTCGAAGCTTCGCGCCGACGACGAAAAGGAGTTTCCGGTGACGGCCACCGGACCGGTTACCCATGTTCGCCTGCGGATTTTCCCAGACGGAGGGGTCGCACGAATGCGGGTCTGGGGGAAGATGGCCGTTCCACAGGAGGATACCGGAAATGGCTGGCTCGACCGGCTGAATGCGCTGTCGGCGACGGAGCAAACAACGGGCTTCGGCCGGTGCTGCGGCGCGCGACGTTGGGTGGAAAACATGGTCGCTCACGGACATTATGCCAGTTCTACCCAGATATTCGGCCATGCCGATGCCGTGTGGTGGTCGCTCGGGGACGCCGATTGGCGCGAGGCATTCACTCACCATCCGCGGATCGGAAGCGATATCTCGGCTTTGCGTGCCAAGTTTGCCGCAACCGCTGCTTGGTCGGAGGGCGAGCAATCGGGGGTTTCCGGTGCGGAGGAGGCCACGTTGGCGGCACTCGCTGCTGGAAACCAAGCCTATGAGCAGAAGTTCGGCCACATTTTCATCGTGTGCGCGACCGGACTGAGCGCAGCCGACATGCTCGCCAGACTTCAGGAACGAATGGACAACTCCCCCGCCAACGAGCTGCGCATCGCCGCGGGCGAGCAAGCCAAAATCACCAAGCTTCGGCTTGCCAAATGGGAGCTTGCATGAGCTCGATCAGCACGCACGTTCTCGATCTGGTCCGCGGTGGACCCGCCCAAGGGGTACCGATTTCGTTGGAGCACCTGGGCGAAGATGGCGGCTGGCACGAGCTTGCCAACGGGTTCACCGACGGCGACGGCCGGATCAAGGATCTGGCGCCCCGGGGTGGCGATCTCCACGGAACCTTCCGTATCACTTTTGATACGGGCGTGTACTTTGCGCGGATTGGGGCCGCGAATTTCTACCCGTACGTCCCGGTCGTATTTCACATTCCGAGCATCGGGGAGCACTACCATGTGCCGCTGTTGCTGGGGCCCTATGGATATTCGACCTATCGAGGAAGCTGACGTTATCCGCCGATCGTCGAGTGAAACGCCTGAATGTGGCGAGCGACCGCTTCAGGCTGCTCTTCCTGAACGAAAAGCTTGGCCCGCGGAACCGCGATCAACCCGTGGCAATCCGGAAACTGATCAGGCAGAATCTTCGCTCGTTCCAAGGGAAACGTCTGGTCGTCTTCCCCCCAGATCAGGAGCACGGGGCAAGCGATCCGGCGATGCTCCTCACCGAGCCGGTCGACCATCTGCCAATCGATCCCGCGCAGATAGTGGATTTGCCCTAACATTCGCCGGGAATCCGTGATCAGCGGCTCCAGGAAAATCGAGCGAAAGTCGCCGTCGAGCAGCGCCTTGTCCGAAAAAACGCCACCGAGTCCCATCGAAGAGTGGACAAACGAGTGGAGTTTCATCAATTGCTGAAAGGAGAAGGTGCTTCCTGGCAGCCCGGTCAACTGCTGGTAGAACTGCACCCAAGGTGGGCGATGATCGGGGATTTCCGTGCCGATCAGCACCATCGATGAAAACCGGCCCGGTGTTCGAACCGCGACCTCCCGGGCGATGGTCGCCCCGGTATTGTGTGCGATGACGTGGCAGGGTCGAAGATTCCGCCATTCGAGACAGCGCTCCAGGTTGGCCGCC